>QKDF01000215.1 GCA_003245395.1 Clostridia bacterium | reverse complement strand
CTCCGACGCGCTGGAATACGAGGATAAGGAAGCCCTGTTTATCCTCATGTCCAAAAAAATTCTCTTCCTGCTGGGAGAAAGCGAAGAGAAGGAATTGACGTTTTTCTATGCCGCAGCCGCCCTGTCCCATATTTATCGCTTCCTCCTCGCCCACCTGCTGGACGACGGCCCCTTTCCTTTCCCCGCCCCGTCCAAGGTTGCGTTTTTCCCCGGCACCTTTGACCCCTTTTCCCTATCCCACAAGGGGATCGTGCAGGCCATTCGCAATCTTGGCTTCGAGGTATATCTAGCCATCGACGAGTTCTCCTGGTCGAAAAAAGCCCAGCCCTCGCTGATCCGGCGTCAGATCGCCAGCATGTCCGTGGCAGACGAATTCAGCGTCTATCTGTTCCCTCATGACCTTCCGGTGAACTTGGCCAATCCCGATGACCTGAGCCGCCTGCAGGAGGTATTCGCAGGGCGAGAGCTCTATTTGGCGGTGGGCTCCGATGTGGTGGTCAACGCCTCGTCCTATCGGGTCTTTCCCACGCCCGGTTCGGTGCAGTATATGAACCACATCGTCTTCCGGCGCTCCAGCGACGCCCAGGGCCGGGAAATCCAGTCGGACCTGTCCGGCATCCGGGGCAAGGTCATTGAGTTGGAGCTGCCCACGTATCTGGAGGATATCAGCTCCACCCGTATCCGCGAAAACATCGATCTGGGCCGGGACATCTCCAATTTGGTAGACCCGGCGGTGCAGGATTATATCTACCGCAACAGTCTGTATCTGCGGGAACCGCAGTATAAGCAAATTCTGCGGGCCAGTGATCTGGACTTTTCCTATGAGGAACGGCCTGACCGCACCCTGACGGAGGAATTGGTCTTCGCCGTCGGTGAGGGCAGCGTTCTGGCGCCCCGACCGGACCGGAGGGACTCATTCATGATTCTGCGGCTTCAGGGGCCGCGGCCAAGGGTGCTGGGCTTTGTGACCATGCGGGTAGTGAATACCGCTGGGCTTTATGAGGCTCTGGGTGATACGAGTCTGGCCAATTTCGTCCGGGAGCGAACCGCGGGGCGGATTCTGCTTCTGACGGGAGTCTATGTGGTTCGGTCGCCCGGTAACTACGACGTGGCACAGCTGCTGCTGACGGAAGCCCTCTCCCGCTCGCTGACCATGGACTGCGGCTACGCCATCTGGTATCCAGCCTCCGGCAAGACCGTCGATCGGCTGGCCGATCTGCTGGCCCGTCAGGGCTTCCGTCCGGCTCAGGTCACGGAGAACTCGCCCCTGCTGTTGGTGGATATGCGCTCACCCTCCGTACTGATCCAAAACATCCCCACCACTCTGAAAGAGCCCTTTTCCTCCGACCGGCGGGTCTTGGGCGCAGTACGGGCGGCACACGCCAAAATGCAGCGGGCCATCTGCGGGATGTATCCCGGCTCACTGGTATTGTCTCTGAATGCGGAGGTCATCTATCACCGGCTGGTGGGACGGATCGTGGAACTCAATAACGTACCGGCCGAGCCCACCAATCCCAGGGTGCTGGGTGAAAAAATGTGCGTCCCCTTCGGTAAAATCCTACGTGGCAACGCCATCCCCAACACTGTGACCAAAACCATCCACACGGACAAGGTGTTTGCCCCCGACCTGAATTCCTTCTCCATCCAGGCCTTCCCCCGCTATGCCCCGCTGGAGAGCCAGATCCGCACGGTTAAATCCTTCCGCCGCCCGGTGATTCTGGTGGATGACCTGCTCCACTCCGGAAACCGCATGAACGTGCTTGATCCCCTGTTCCGCCGGGAGAAGCTGCCCATTGACCGTGTGCTGGTGGGCGTGCTGTCCGGCCGGGGCCGGGATCTGATGGCCGCCAAGGGCCGGGCCGTGGACTGCGTATACTTCGTGCCCAATATGCGCTCGTGGTTCGTCGAATCCACCATGTATCCCTTCATCGGCGGCGATGCCGTGGCGCGGGAGGCCGAGCGCGGCGTGCCGGGCCTGACCCCGTCGGTCAACCTGATCATGCCCTACGCCTATCCCCGGTTTTACAAGTCCTGCGAGCGGGCGGCAGTTCTGGAATTCTCCCGGATCTGCATTGAAAACTCCCGCAATATTCTGCTGGCACTGGAGACGGAGTACCGCCGGCAGTACGCACGCAACCTGACGCTCACCCGCTTGAGCGAGGCCGTTATCCTTCCGCTGTCCCCGGATAAGGGGCCCAGCCTGCAGTACGACCCCACCCTTTCCGCCTCCGAATGTCTGCAGGGTGACTTGAAGCTGCTGCAGCGGATGCGGCATCTGATGGGATAACATACGCCCCCTTCGGTTTTCCGGCATAGCAGCGCAAAGGGAGCAGATCCAATCGGATCTGCTCCCTCAGATTTTCAATCAAATGAATCAAAGTCCTCCGCTTCAGGCATGTATCTCTCCCCCGCGCACTTTCAGCAATATGCAGCGGACTCCTTCATAACTTCTCCTTGTGGATTTTATTCAGATACCGGTAAATGCTTGCCTGTGAGTAGGACAACTTTTCCGCCACAACGGAAATAGCGCCCTTCATCAGAAAAATTCCCTTTTCATCCAGCAACTGAATGATCTCCAGCTTTTCCACTTGGGTCAGGCGTTCCGGCGGAAGCGTACTGTCATTCAGTACAGAGAGCACCGCACCATCCACAGCGGCCGCAATGCTCTTATAAAACGTCTCCTGCTCCGGGTTCTCAAATACATCAAACGGCAGCGGAAGCGTTCGGATAGAGATGTTTGCGGCATAGGCATCCGGATGACACAGCGCGAACACATATGTAGACAGCTCCTGGTACCGGCTGTCATCAAAATTGATGCACAGCAGCCCTCTCAGTGTGCCCTTTTCATCCTTGATGAAAAAGGTGGAACACCGCAGGGCTTTCCCAGTGGCGGAAACACCCTGATAATTCAGCTCCCAGTCCCGGGTAAGATACGCCTTCTCCGCGATGATCTGCAGCGCGACATTTGTCAGTGGAGCCCCCACCGCGCG
>QKDF01000125.1 GCA_003245395.1 Clostridia bacterium | reverse complement strand
AAATCGTCTGATTCACGAGAGTCGGCGGATTGATGGAAAAATTCGTTAATTTTGACGAATTTTGGCTGAAAATTCTGCCGCTGATTATGAGATGACTCGATAAGTTGTGGTTATATTGAGAAGGAAGCACTGCCCGGCACAAAATGTTGTGTCGGGCAGAGCTTCATTTTTATGTAAACAAATGCAACCAACTGGAACACCTGTTTGAAAATTGTGCGATTGGGAGAAAATTACAGTTGTTTCAAGCTGTTTGCACGGATTTTGGTCGGAAAAAAAACCTTGCAATCCTTTTTCCTTTTGATTATACTCAGACTTGTGGTGGGGAATTGTGGTGATGAGGGGTGACCGTTGGTGATTCCGAACTGAATTCTCCCAAAAACAGCAGGGGGGGTGGCAGGAACATGACGGGAACCAATCAGCACAACATGGACACCAAGGGCCGTCTGGCCATTCCTGCCAAGCTTCGGGAAGAGCTGGGCGACGTATTTTATGTCACCATCGGGCCCGATCCCTGCCTGACGATTTACTCTGATGCCAGCTGGAACCGACTGACGGAGAAGTTCGACCAGCTGCCTTACTCCAAGGCCAGAGCGCTGCGCCCGCTGTTTTCCAACGCCGTCAAGTGCGAGCCGGATTCCCAGGGTCGTATCCTGATTCCCCAGAAGCTCCGGGACTATGCCCACCTGAAAAAGGACGTGTCCATCATCGGTGTCAGCTCCAGGGCGGAGATTTGGGATACCGAGAGCTGGCTGGAGCAGGAACGCAAGGAGCTGGAGAGCGGCAACATGCTCTCGGCCATGGAAGAACTGGATTTTTAAGCGATGGAATATATACACAAACCCGTATTGCTGGACGAGTGCATCCAGGCACTCAACATTCGCCCCGGCGGCATTTACGTGGATGGCACGCTGGGCCGTGCCGGGCACTCCCGGGAGATTGCCGCGCGGCTTGAAGGCGGACGGCTGATTTGTATCGACCGGGACCAGGCCGCCATTGAAGCGGCGAAAGAGCGCCTCGCCCCCTGGATGGATCGGGTGACGCTGGTTCGGGGGAATTTTTCTGACCTGTCCGAGCTTCTGCACGGCTGCGGCGTGGACGCCGCCGACGGAATGCTCTTTGATTTGGGGGTGTCATCGCCCCAGCTGGACGATGCCGCCCGGGGTTTTTCCTATCTCCATGATGCGCCGCTGGACATGCGCATGGATACCTCCGCACCGCTCACGGCACGGGACATCGTCAACGGCCGGAGCGAGGCCGAGCTGCGGCGGATTCTGTTTGACTACGGCGAGGAGCGCTACGCCCCCGCCATTGCCCGAACCATTGTCCGCGCACGGCAGGCTGCCCCCGTGGAGACGACCGGGGAGCTGGTGGAGTTAATCAAATCGGCCATGCCGGCCAAAGCTCTGCGGGAAAAGCAGCACCCGGCCAAACGCAGTTTTCAGGCCATCCGCATCGCCGTCAACGGCGAGCTGGACGCGCTGGCGCCGATGGTGGAGGCCGCGACTCAGGCTCTGCGCCCCGGCGGACGGCTGGCGGTGATTACGTTTCACTCCCTGGAGGATCGTATCATCAAGCGGGCCATGCTGGATCAGGCGAAAGGCTGCACCTGTCCGCCGGAATTTCCGGTGTGCGTATGCGGCAACCACCCCAAGCTGAAAGTTTTAACCCGCAAGCCCATTGTATCCGGTGAGGCGGAGCTTGCGGACAACCCCCGGGCCCGGAGCGCAAAGCTGCGGGTGGCGGAAAAGTGTGAACCCGCGTAAGCGGGCGTTTTCAGGACGGATGCTTTTTTGTGTGGATAAGCGTGGAGAGGGGAGAGTACCATGGCGGCAGCAGTCCGCGAGATGCGGTATCAGCGTTCCGGCGCGGTAGTAGGAAATCTGGCATTTGACCTGGATCGGGAAGTCCGGGAACACGAGCTGCGCCATGCGGGCGAGCCGGCACGCCGGCGAGAGATCGCGGCACAGCCGACACCCAAGGTGCGCTCTGTATCCCATGTACAGGTACGCCAGCGGCAGAAGCTTTCGCCGACGGCTGTTCTGGGCAGCGCCGCTGTGGCGGTTCTGGCGGTTATGATGCTGCTGTGTTATGTGCAGCTGACGGGCCTGTCCGGAGATGTGGTGGCGCTGCGAAGTGAACTCAAGCAGCTTCAGACGGAAAATGTGACGCTGACCGCCCAGTACGAGCAGATGTACGATCTGGCCACAGTCAAGGAGGCCGCGGAGTCGGCGGGTATGGCCAAGCCCAACAGCGGACAGGTCTTTTATATTGACCTGAGCGACGGAGACAGTGCGCAGGTCTATACGCACCAGTCACCCGGAGTCCTCAGCCGGATTCTCACCTCTCTCAATCACGGCATTTACGCGGTGGTGGAATATTTCGACTGAGCCGCAATACAGTAAACACGAGGGAGTAAGAAGGAGGTCCTTCTTACTCCCGTTTGGCATCTTTGCGTTTTTGGAGGGAGACCGATGGCAAAACCAAAACGGAGAAGAAAAAGCGACGCGGCCCGCTGGGCCAATCAGGTCATCCGCAACCGAACGACCATTATGATGGGACTGCTGGGCGTGGCGGCCTTTGGAGCACTGCTGTTCAAGCTGTACAATATTCAGATCGAACAGCACGACACGCTGCAGGAACAAGCCGTGGCGCAGCAGACCCGCAGCACCGTGGTCACCGCGTCCCGAGGGACAATCTACGATAAAAACGGAAATGTGCTGGCCATTTCCGCCACGGCGGAGACGGTGTTCGTCTCCCCGCTGGAGATCGCCGACCACAAGGATACCCAGGACGGAGAGTACATAGCCAAAGGTCTGGCCCGGATTCTGGATGTGGATGAGGCGGCCATCCTGAAAAAGATGGAGAAGACTTCTTCCCAGTATGAGGTCATCAAGCTGCGGGTGGATCAGAGTGTGGCGGACGATGTGCGCCGCTTCATCAACGGACAGATCGACGATCAGGGCAACGAGGTACCCGAGGATCAGCAGAAGACC
>QKDF01000144.1 GCA_003245395.1 Clostridia bacterium | reverse complement strand
GTGGCCAGCATATTCAGCGCCGTACCGCCGATGGTTTGATCCGCCTTCAGATTGATACAGGCAAAGGCCAGCAGCAAAGAGTAGATCACACCCGCCAGACCCGCGATCAGAATGGCCACAATCACCACAACAGGAGCTGCGGTATTATTGGGCAGGATGGCGATAGCCAGCACACCGGCCAGGCCGCCGATGACCATAATACCTTCCAGCGCGATGTTGATGATGCCGGAGTGCTCGGAAAACATGCCGCCCAGAGCTACCAGCATCAGCACAATGCCATAGATCAGCGTATATTTCAGCAGCAGTTCCATCAGGCAGCGCCTCCTTCCTCATTCGCGGTGTCCGCCGGAGTATCTTTCCGATTCCGGCGGGTGATCAGCGCGATGATCTTCTCCTGGAACAGGGCAGAGAATGCGCACAGATAGATGATGATTCCGGTAATCACGCTGGCAATCTCCGTGGGGAAATAGTTCTGGGGCAGATAGCTGCCGCCGATGGTGATGTGGGAAATCAGCAGTGCCGAGAAAATGGTGCCGATGGGGTTCGACCCTGCCAGCAGAGCCACGGAGATACCGTTCCAGCCCATGGCAGGCAAAGCGGTGGAATCCAGCGGGTTCCACTCTCCGGCACCGGACAGGTAATAGAGGCCCGCGGCACCTCCGGCCAAAGCACCGGCAATCATCATGGAAAGGATAATGCTCCGCTTCTCATTGATACCCGCGTACCGGGCCGCGTTTTTGTTGTGGCCCACGGCCTTAAGCTCATAGCCGAAGGTCGTCTTGTTCAACACCACATAAATAATGACCGCAATAATCATGGCGAGAAAAATCGCGCCGCCGGTGGATTTCTGCCGAACCAGTTGATCCAGGCCAAGGGTGGGAATCACAGCGGACGGAACGGTATCACTGAGCACATAGGTCTTTGTCTGCGCAGAATTGTACATGACGGTACTGCGGTAAATGATTTCGTTGACGCCATAGAGGCCAATCCAGTTGAACATGATGGCGGTGATGACCTCGTTGACATTGAGGTACGCCTTGAACACACCGGGGATGGCGCCCCAAACGGCGCCGAACAGCATGGATGACAGCAGGCAGATATACCAAGGCATTTTGAATACCAAGGCAAGCAGCAGCGCCCCGTAAGCGCCCACCGTATATTGTCCGGCTACACCGATATTGAAAATACCGGTTTTGAAGGCAAAGCCCACGGACAAACCTGTGAGGATCAGCGGGGCAGTGTTGGTCAGCGTACGGCCAATGCCGTAGGGCATGTCATAAAAGCCGCCCTTGAGAATCCGCATAAAACCATAATTCCAGGCTTTCTCCGGATTGATGATAAACAAAACCGCCAGTCCTACCAAAAGGCCGATGAGCACACAGATCACTGCCGCCAGAAACGGAGCGGCGCTCCGGCTGGCTCTTTTTTCCTTACGCATGTACTGTGCCCCCCTCCTGCCGCTTGGCGCCGGCCATATAGAGGCCCAGCTCCTGCACGGAAACCTGTCCGGGATCAAATTCGCCCACGATTTCGCCCTCGTACATCACCAGGATGCGGTCGGGCAGGCTCATGACTTCCTCCAGCTCCAAGCTGATAAGCAGCACCGCCTTGCCGGCGTCCCGCTCAGCCACAATGCGCTTGTGAATGTACTCAATCGCACCCACATCCAGTCCGCGGGTGGGCTGAACCGCCACCAGCAGCTCCGGGTCCTTGTCGATCTCCCGAGCCACAATAGCCTTCTGCTGATTGCCGCCGGACATGGATCGTGCCACCGTGACAGGCCCCTGACCGGAACGAATGTCATACTGGTCGATCAGCTTTTCCGCATAGGTGCGGACCGCTTCGAACCGGATAAATCCATTGTGCTGGAACCCCAGCTGCCAATAGCGCTGAAGCGCCAGATTCTGCTCCAGCGTATAGTCCAGCACCAGACCGTGCTTATGACGGTCTTCGGGGATATGGCTCATGCCGTCCTTGGACCGCTGACGGATTGTAGCGCGGCCAATGTCTTTGCCGCAGAGTGTAAACGTACCTGCGCTCTGCTTTTCAAGTCCGGTCAGCGCCCCAACAAATTCGGTCTGCCCGTTGCCGTCAATGCCTGCGATGCACACAATTTCCCCCGCATGAACCTGAAAGGAGACGTTTTTCACCGCATTATTCTTATGTAGATGGGAAGGTACCGTGACATTTTGCACATCCAATACCACATCCCCGGTTTTCGCGGGGACCTTGTCCACCGCAAACTGCACATCCCGGCCCACCATCATGCGGGAAAGCTCCTCCCGGGTGGTATCCTGGATATTCACCGTACCAATGCACTGCCCCTTACGCAGAACTGTACACCGGTCTGCCACCGCCATAATCTCCTGGAGCTTATGCGTGATGAACAGGATGGACTTACCCTCCGCAGCCAGAGAGCGCATGATCTCCATCAGTTCGTCGATCTCCTGGGGCGTCAGGACAGCCGTAGGTTCATCAAAAATCAGAATATCGTTGTCCCGATACAGCATTTTCAGGATTTCGGTGCGCTGCTGCATACCCACGGTGATATCCTCCACCATGGCATCCGGATCCACCCGCAGCCCGTACTTTTCTGACAACTCCAGCACTTTTTTCCGTGCCTCGTCCTTTTTCAGGAAGGGGCCATTGGTCGGTTCCACGCCCAGGATGATGTTGTCCAGGACGGAAAAGACCTCCACCAGCTTGAAATGCTGATGTACCATGCCAATATGCAGAGTCGTGGCGTCGTTGGGGTTGCGGATTTGAACCTCTACTCCGTCTTTTTTGATGGCTCCTCCATCCGGCTGGTACAGGCCGAACAACACACTCATCAGCGTGGACTTTCCGGCACCGTTTTCGCCCAGCAGCGCATGGATCTCTCCCTTTTTCAGCTGTAGGGTAATATCGTCGTTTGCCTTGATTCCCGGAAACTCCTTTGTGATGTTCAGCATTTCAATCACATAATCGGCCAAACAGATCACTCCTTCAAATCGATTTCTC
>QKDF01000129.1 GCA_003245395.1 Clostridia bacterium | reverse complement strand
ATCGACGACAAGATCCGCAGCCTGCTTAAAGCCGGAAAATACACAGAGCGAATTGACCTGTACACCCGCTTCGACTGCTCCGAAACGGAAATTGCCGACGCGGAGTCCCGGCTGCGCGCCTATATCGCCCGCTTTGACGCTTCGCTCCCCTCTGCCGGAGTATCCAGAATTCTGAGCAGTCAGGCGCCCAGCGTGCATGAAATCAACAACTGCATCATTGATCTGATCCAACAATAGAGAGAATCCATCTGATCGCGGTCGAGAAAGGGGAAAATCAGGCATGAAACGGTTCGAGTTCACGTTTAAAACCACTATCCGGTTTGACAGTCCGGTCACAGATCAGCATTTTTTGCTCAAGTGCCTGCCGGGCAATTATTCCTTCCAGCATGTCTATGATGAGCAGTTGGTCTTCACACCGACCACGCAGGTATGCCAGGGAACGGATTCGTTTGGGAACCGCATTCTGTGGGGAAGCAATTTGGCCCCCCACGATACGTTTTCTTTTCTCATCTCGGGCAAGGCCCTTATGAGTGTCTACGGCAGTAAAGAACCATCCGACAGTCTCTATTTGTATGAAACCCCGTTTACAAAACCGAACGCCGGAATCGAGCGCCTGGCACATGAAATCAATGCCGGCAGCTGCCGGGAAAAGGTTCTGACTCTCAGTGATGCAATCTATCGAAAGATGCAGTATCTTCCGTCTTCCACGGATGAAACCGTGACCGCCTCCGCCGCTTTTGAACAGGGTGCGGGCGTATGTCAGGACTATGCCCATATCATGCTTTCCGCTCTGCGCGTGATTGGGATTCCCGCCCGATACTGCGCAGGCCTGCTGCCCGGCGAAGGAAAAAGCCACGCATGGGTAGAATACTATGACGCCGGCGGCTGGCATGGCATTGACCCCACCCACAACCGCCAGTTGGACTACGGCTATATCAAATTTTCTCATGGCAGAGACTGGACGGACTGCAGAATCAATCGCGGCTGCTTCATATCTTCGGCGGGCGCGGTTTCGCAGTCGATCGAAATACATGCTAAAGATGGTGAAATTGATTGCAAAAGCGCATAGAAACGATATTTAAATCGGACCTTCCTGTGGATGAGGCTCTGATTGTCAGGCGCTGCAGATACATGCCTGATCACCTGCGGGAAGGCGATATCCGCCGTCTGCCGCGGCTGGCGGTGGTAACCGGGATTCACGGTGACGAGCTGGAGGGACAATACCTCTGTTTTGCGCTGACCCGTGCGATTGCGGCGCATCCTGACAAGCTGGCCGGAATTGTGGATATCTACCCTGCGGTCAACACGTTGGGAATCGATTCCATCTGCAGAAGTTTTCCGAATTTTGAATTGGACATGAACCGTGTTTTTCCCGGTTCCTCTAACAGCCTGATGATCGAGCGGCTGGCCTCCAGCGTCGTCGAAAGTCTTGACGGCGCAGATCTGGTTCTGGATATCCACGCAAGCAATATTTTTCTCAAGGAGCTGCCGCAGGCCAGAATTGATCAGACCACCGCGGAAGGGCTGGTTCCGCTGGCTCAGTTGCTGGATCTCGACATTCTATGGATACACCCCCCGGCAAAGTTTTTGGAATCCACCCTGGCCCATTCTCTGAACAGCCGCAGTACACCGTGTATCGTGGTAGAAATGGGAGTTGGAATGCGTATTACAAAGGAGTACGGAGATCAACTTCTGTCAGGTGTGCTCCGCGTTATGCGCAAGCTTGGAATCTGGCAAAACGAAGCGGACGATTCTGATCCTGTCAGAACCGCCCGCTCCTCTCTGGATCGGGAAATCCATTTTATGAACGCAAAAGCTTCCGGGATCTTTGTTCCCAGTGCGGATTTATCTGCTCAGGTATCGAAAAATCAGCGCATCGGACAAATCCTGGACCCCCTGGATGGCATTATCCGGGAAGATGTTCTCTCTCCCTGCGACGGGCTTCTTTTCACACTCAGAGAGTACCCGGTCGTATACTCCGGCTCTTTGGTAGCGCGGATTTTGGAGGGGACTGACGCATGAAAAAAGAAATCATTTTTGAGCTTGGCTCCCCATATCGGGATTCCATGCGCATCACGGCCTTCCATTTTGGCGACTACGACAGCTCGGATGCCGAAAAATCCTGCGCCATCGTCGGTGCAACCCGCGGCAATGAGGCCCAGCAGATTTACTTTTGTGCCCGGCTGGTTGCGCTTTTGAATGAGCTGGAGTCCGCTGGATGCATCAACCCGGGTAGGAAAATTACCGTGATCCCAACAATAAACAACTACTCCGTCAATACCAACCGCCGCTTCTGGGCGCTGGACAGTACGGATATTAACCGTATGTTTCCCGGATACGATCTGGGTGAAACCACACAGCAGATTGCACACCATGTTTTTGAACATGTCAAAAACTACACCTACGGAATTCAGTTTGCCAGCTATTTCATGCCGGGGCAGTTTATGCCGCATATCCGAATCATGCAGACCGGGTACGAGGATCTGGAATCCGCCGCGTATTTCGGCCTTCCTTACGTCTATCTGCGGAAGGTGCGCCCCTTTGACACCGGAACGCTGAATTATAACTGGCAGATTTTCGGAACCAAGGCATTTTCCTTCTACTCCGGAAAAGTCGGAGAAATCGACGAAAACATCACAGAAATGACCACGCAGTCCATCCTTCGGTTTTTGATCAGTGTTGGAATCTGCAAGGGCATTGTCAAGCCCAATGAAGCCGTGCGCGTGATCACGCAGGAAGATATGATGCCTGTCAGTGTAAAATTTGGAGGGCTTCTGCTTCCGGTCAAAAAGGTAGGAGACACCGTAACAACGGGTGAATTATTGGGTTGTGTGGTAGACCCATATGATGCCACCGTTAAGCAGAAGCTGTACGCCCCCGCCCGAGGATGGGTTTTTTATGTGGACAAGAACCCGTTTGTTTATGAGGGCTCCGCTGTTTATCGGATTCTTGGCAGCGCCCATCCAACGCATCCGTAATGGCAAAACCGTTTGCGAAGCTCAAATATGCGTACCAAAACAGCTG
>QKDF01000102.1 GCA_003245395.1 Clostridia bacterium | reverse complement strand
CTCAGTTCCCGAATGTTTGGAAGAAATCTCTCCGAATAGCTTCTGCGGTTTCCGCAACGGGGCCGTTGTTATCAATCACTGCATCCTGGAATCGGGCGTACATCGGGGCGCGCTCTGTGGCCATAGCGGCCAAATCTGCGCCGATGGACAGCGGACGGCCTTCCCGGTCCAGGCGGTCCAGAGTCCGATCCAAATAATAGATGCGCCCGTTTTGGTGAAGAGCATCATAATTTCGGTTATCTTTTACAATGCCGCCGCCGGTGACAATGATTTTACCGCTCTCCTTACCGTACTGATGCACGACTGTGTGCTCTATCCGGCGGAATTCGGCCTCTCCGTCCCGGGCGAAAATTTCCGGAATGGACATGCCGGCAGCCCGCACCACGTTTCGATCCAGGTCGATTACTTCCCGTCCGGTCAGTTCTGCCAGATGTTTTCCCACCGCAGACTTCCCGCAGCCGGGCATCCCGATCAGAACGATGTTTGTGGATTCCCGGCGCAGTTTTGACAAAATGCGCTCGTTCTCGCTTTCGGAGATTGTGCAGTCGAAGAACCGTTCTTCAGAGGCGGTGGCCTGTGCCACCAGCATGGGAAGCCCATCCGAACAGGGGATTCCAAGCGATTCCGCCTGCAGAAGCAGAGCGGTGCGTTGGGGATTATAAATAACGTCCAGGACACCCCGGCAGGCTGGGAAGTTCCGCAGATCCACCGGAGAGGCACCCGTGTTGGGGTACATCCCCACAGGGGTGGTATTGATCAGGATTTGGGCGTCCGCATGCTGGGTAAGATTCCCGTAATGATTTTCACCGCTGCGGGAGACAACCACCACTTCCCGCGCATGCAGGGCACGGGCGGCGGCCTGTGCAGTCAGGGAGGTGCCGCCGCTGCCAAGGATCAAAACCTTGCGGTCCTGAAGTTCGATTCCGGCACGGCGGGCCATGAAGAAGAAGCCGGTGATGTCCGTATTCCAGGCAAAGAGTTTCCCGCTGGAGTGACGCACCAGTGTATTGACACTTCCAATCTCCAGAGCGAATGGATCGATGTGATCGCACAAGGGCATTACCTGGCGCTTATAGGGGATGGTAACGTTCAGTCCGCCGATGTCGCTGCGGCGCAGAAAACTGGTCACCTGCTCCGGTTCCATCTCAATCAAGCGGTAAGCGTGATTACCCACGGCCTGATGAATGGGAACAGACCAGCTGTGCTGGAGTTTTCGGCCGAGCAGCCCGTAAATTTGATTTACCATCGTTATACCTCCGCGTAGTTGCCCAGAAGCCGGAAACTCCGGCAGCTGCGCTCCAGTTCGTTCAGCATGGGAAGCACGCCCGGTTCCTGCACAGAGGCCTCCAGCTCCAGAAAAAAGAGGAACTCGAAGTTGCGTCCGGCTACAGGGCAGCTTTCCAGTTTGGTCATGTTAATTCCCAGCGCAGCCAGTTTGGCGAGGATTTCATACAGCGCACCGGGGCGGTTATCACAGGTAAGCATCAAACTGATGCGGTTGGCACCGGCATAGATGGCAGGCTCCTTGGCGATGCAGAAGAAGCGGGTATAATTGTTGTCGCTGTCCTGAATGTCATCCCGCAGAACTTCTAGACCATACAGGTCTGCACAGGAATGAGAGGCAATCGCGGCGATATGACGGTCACCCCGTTCGGAAACCATTCGGGCGGCGGTGGCGGTATTGTCACAGGGAAGTACCCGTACGCCGCCCAGCTTGCTTAAAAATTTGGAGCACTGCCCCAGGGCCTGTTCATGGGAGTAGATTTCGGTGATGTCCTCCAGCCGCGTTCCGGGCAGAACCAGCAGCTCGTGCCGGATACACAGGCGTACGCTGCGGACTACGCACAGTCGTCGACTGTGCAGCAGCTCATACACCGACCGGACAGAACCGTTGGAACTGTTCTCTACCGGCAGAATGCCGAACTGACACAGGCCGGTTTCCACTGCGTCGGCCACGGCACCGAAACTTTTTACATAGATGATATGCCCGCGGGGAAACAAGCGGTCACAGGCGGCCTGAGAATTGGCACCTTCCATTCCCTGACAGGCCACCTGACCTGTCTGGGGGAAAGTCTCCTGCTTGGCTGCCAGAGAAGCGCGGATCTGTGCTTCCACATGAGTGGGAGAGGAGATCAGTTCTGCCTGCCGCGTACGGGCCAGTTCAAACAGAGTAGAGAATAGGTGGTAGGCGTATCGCTCCTGCTCACCTGCCCCGGCGGTGACCTTTGCCAGGATTTCCCGCTCCCGCTCCCGGTTCATGATCGGCAGATTCCGCTCATTCTTATAAGCGGCTACTTTTTCCGCCAGATCCATCCGCTCCAGAAACAGTTGGAGGAGCTGATCGTCCACATTGTCAATTTTTGTACGGATTTCAGACAGTTCCATAAAAATGCTCCTCCAGTATCAAATCAAGAAGTACGGTTGCCGCAACGGCTTCCACCACCGGGATCGCCCGGTGAGCGATGCAGGGGTCGTGCCGCCCGCGGATGGTCAGTTCCTCCGGTTCCATCCGGGAAAGGCTGACGCTCTGCTGTGGCTTTGCAATGGATGGCGTGGGTTTGAAGGCAATCCGGAAGGTCAGCGGCATCCCCGTAGCAATGCCGCCCAAAATCCCACCGCAGTGGTTTGAGACGGTCTCCACATGGCCGTTCCGGACACAGAAAGGGTCGTTGTTTTCACTGCCTCGTAGGGCGGCGGCGCCGAAGCCCTCGCCGAACTCCAGCCCCTTGACGGCCGGAATTCCAAACAGGGTGGCTGCCAGACGGTTTTCCAGTCCGTCAAACATTGGTTCACCCAGTCCGGCGGGCAGACCCACGGCGGCACACTCTACGATGCCGCCCACGGAATCCCCCTCCTGAGCCGCCGAAAGAATCACATGCTGCATCCGTTCCCCACGGGCGTCATCCAGCACCGGGAACGACTTTGTACCGGGAAGAGAGAGCAGCTCCGGCGTGGGGAAGACGGGAAAGGGAAGGTCGTTCTCTGCGCCCACCGACCACAGATGCGCACCGACGGAGATGCCACGGCGGGCCAGAATCTGAAGGGCGATGCCTCCGGCGATGCACAGCGGCGCCGTCAGCCGGCCGGAAAAGTGGCCGCCTCCGCGCATATCCACTTCTGCGCCCCACTTGGCCCAGGCGGTGAAGTCCGCATGGCCTGGGCGGGGACAGTCGGCCAGGTTCCGATAGTCGCCGGAGTGTTGATCCTGGTTTTCAATGACTGCGCACAGCGGGCTGCCGCAGGTCACTCCATCCCGCAGGCCGGAGAGAATCTTGGGAAGATCGGTTTCCTTTCGCTGGGTGGATAGGGCGTCCTTTCCGGGCCGGCGCCGATCCAGAAAACCGTTCAGCGCCTCCAGATCGATCGGCTCACCCGCCGGAAGTCCGTCCATCACCACGCCGATCGCAGCGCCGTGAGACTGCCCAAAAACGCTGATGCGCAGGGCCGTGCCGTATTCAGATGCCATAGACGTTCCCTCCCAAAGCGGTATAATCCCGGAAAAAAGCGGGGTAGGATTTTTCCACGGCGCCGGCATCCAGGATCGTGACCGGGCCCGTGCACCGAAGCGCCGCCAAAGCGGCGGACATCACCATGCGGTGATCGTGAAAGCTGTCCACCGTGCCGCCTGAAAGCGGCGTCCCACGGACAATCAGACCGTCGGGCAGTTCCTGAACATCTCCACCCAGCGCCTGTAAAAGCGCACACACCGCGGTAAGCCGATCCGACTCTTTCAGCCGCAGCCGTTCCGCACCGGTGAAGCGGGTTTCTCCCTCGGCACAGGCAGCCACCACCGCCAGCACCGGAAGCAGATCCGGGACACCGGACATATCCACCGTGCAGCCCCGCAAGGGACCGGGCGATACCGTGACCGCTTTTTCTGAGACAGATACCTTTGCGCCGAATCGGGCGAGGATTTCGGTGATCGCCCGATCCCCCTGAGGGGAATCCGAGTTCAGCCCGGATACGGATACCGTTTCGCCGATGGCTCCGGCTGCCAGAAAAACTGCCGCGTTGGACCAGTCGCCGTCTACTTTCAGACGGCCCGGTGAGCGGAACGTCTGTCCACCCGGAATCCGGTAGCCCTGTTCCGTGTCTTCGACCGCAATGCCGAAGCGCCGAAGGGCAGAGAGCGTAATGTCCACATACCCCCGGGACTGCAGGGGAGAGGTCAGAGACAGGACGCTGTCTTCCACAGCACGCGGCAGAGCCATCAGCAGACCCGTAATATATTGGGAGCTGACATCTCCGGGAAGAGAATACGCACCGCCGTGCAGCAGCCCGCTGGTCTCAAAGGGAAGCCGCGGAGCAGAGAAGGACACCCCCTGGGAATCCATCGCGTGCATCAGCTCTCCGATGGGGCGGTCCGGCAGCCGCCCGTGCCCTTCAAACCGTGTGCGGCTGTAGAGCGCCGCGGCGACCGGCAGCAGGAAGCGAAAGGTGGAGCCGCTTTCCCCGCAGTCCAGCAGGGGTGTGGCCCCCGCGGGGAAGACCGGAGTGACAGTCAGGATGCCGTCTGAAAAGCGGATGCCTGCACCCAGAGCCTCCAGGCAGCGGAGGGTGGCGTCGATGTCCGCGGAGGAGCTGGGCAGTTCCAACTCCGTTGGCCGGTCGGCCAGCGCGGCACAGATGGCCAGGCGGTGAGCGTCCGACTTGGAGGGAATGGCTGGGACAATGCCCGAGAGCGTAGCCGGAGAGATCGTTACCTGCATGCTGTATCCTCCCACCCGGCTTGGAAAATGGATTCCAGTTCCTCCACGGGAACAGTCATCATTTCACAGTTGCCAATCTTCTTGGGAATGACCAGAGCGATGGAGCCGCCCCGCCGCTTTTTGTCCATGAGTGCCGCCTGCGCCAGCTGGGCGGGGGAGAACTCCGTCCCTGCGGGAAGGCCGCTGCGCCGGAGTGCGGAGCAGATGCGATCGGCACAAGGTTCTTCGGTAAGCCCCAGAGCCTCGGATGCCCGGGCGATGATTGCCAGGCCGGCCGCCACGGCGTGGCCGTGATGAATGGTGTAATTGCTGCACCGCTCAATGGCGTGGCCGGCGGTGTGACCCAAATTTAATGTCCGGCGCACACCGTTGTCAAAGGGGTCCTCCTCCACCACGGCGGCCTTGTGCCGGATGCACCGGCAGATGGTCTCCGTGGGATTTCCCGTCAGAGGGCCATTCTCCAAAGAGGAGAACAGGGCTTCACCGGAGAGAACGGCGGTTTTGATGGCCTCGGCCATTCCGTCGGCCAGTTCCGCCGGTGGGAGCGTTTTCAGACAGTCTGTGTCGCAGACAACGGCGGAGGGTTGGAGAAAGAGGCCCGCCAGATTTTTTCCTGCCTGCAGATCCACGGCGGTCTTGCCGCCCACGGAGGAGTCCACGGCCGCCAGCAGGGTGGTGGGCAGCTGTACAAAGCGGATGCCCCGCAGGTAGCACCCTGCGGCAAAACCGCACAAATCACCGACCACGCCGCCGCCAAGCGCCACCACGCAGTCGGAGCGGGTCAGCTCCTGACCGGCCAGAAACTCCAGTGCGTCGGAGAGTGTGGTCAGGTTTTTCTGGGATTCCCCTGCGGGAAACACGAAGGAGCTGACGGTGAAACCGGCTCGGGTCAGGCTTTGGGCAACGGTGTCCAGATAGCGGGGGGCCACATGGCTGTCGGTGATGACGGCGGCGCGGCAGAGGGCGATGGAGCGGATCAGCAGTTCACCGCAGTGATCCAGCAATCCCGGCCCGATGGTGACGGTATAGCCGTCCCCGGCTCGGACGGGGACCTCTTGCAAGGAAGATGTCATGAAAATTCGTATCCCTTCTGTGTCAGGTTCCGCCGGCGGTGGCCTTCTTTTCCCGGCCATCTTTCAGCAGTGTGCGCAGTTGTTCCGCATTGTGATTTTGCAGAGCTTCCAGATAATCCGACAGGTTCTTCACCAGCGTTTCCAATTCCGTGGTGAGAAAGTCGGCGTTCTCCAAAAACAGCTCCGTCCACATGTTCTCGTCCAGCTGGGCGACGCGGGTCATATCCCGGAAGCTGCCGGCGGAAAAACCGCAGCGGCGCTGCGCTTCGGGAGACTTGATATAAGCGCTGGATGCGATATGCGCCAGCTGTGAGGTGTAAGCGATGATGCGGTCGTGCTCTTCCGGTGTGGAAAATGTGAGGGAGCCGAAACCAATCTCCATAAAGAATGCTTTTAGTGTTTCCAGAAGCTCCAGATTGGTGCGGCTGTCCGGCGTGAGAATCATGGATGCCCCGTCAAACAGCTGCTCGGAGGAGCTGGCGAAGCCCCCCCGTTCCCGACCGGCCATAGGATGCCCGCCGATATAGGAGAAACCGTACTGCCGGGCGATGGGAGCCATCCGGCTTACCACGTTCCGTTTCACGCCGCAAAGGTCCGTTACAACGGCGGAGCGGGAGATGGAGGATGCATTGGCTGCAAGCCATTCCACTGCGGCGTCCGGACGAACCGCAATGAGCAGCAGGTCACACAGGGGCAGAGTCTCCTCTGCCAGCGGTCCTGCAATGACGCCGCACATCCGTGCCAGCGCCATGGTTTCGTGATCTGTGTCCACACCCCAAACCGTGTGGGCGGTGTGGGCTTTGATACTTTTTGCCATGGAGCCGCCGATGAGCCCCAGTCCGACAATACCGATTTTCATTGTCTCACGCTCCGATGGTTTTCATGAATTGGTGGGTGGCCACCATCTGTTTTGCCAAGGTATCAAACGCCTCGGGGCGGAGAGACTGCGGGCCGTCGCACAGGGCGTGAGGGGGATCGTTGTGAACTTCGATCAGCAGTCCGTCGGCACCCGTGGCAACCGCACCCACCGCCAGAGGAGGAACAAGTGCGGCCTTGCCGGTGGCATGGCTGGGATCGATGATGATGGGCAGGTGTGTCAGCTTGCGCAGCACGGGGATACAGGCCAGATCCAGCGTGTTTCGGGTGTAGGTTTCAAATGTGCGCACACCCCGCTCGCAGAGGATGACGTTCTGGTTGCCGCTTGCCATGACATATTCCGCGCTCATCAGCCACTCTTCATAGGTGGCGGACATTCCGCGCTTAATCATCACGGGGATGTTTAGCTTGCCGACTTCCTTGAGCAGATTGAAGTTTTGCATATTGCGGGCGCCGATCTGGATCACATCCACATCCTCGAACAGAGGAATCTGGGAGATATCCATCAGCTCGGATACGATGGGCAAACCAGTCTCCGCCCGGGCGATCTTCAGAAGATCCAGGCCCTCCGCGCCCATCCCCTGGAAGGAGTATGGGGAGGTGCGGGGCTTGAAGGCGCCGCCTCGCAGCATCGTGGCGCCGCTGGCTTTTACGGCTTTGGCGATTTCCACCACCTGCTCCTCGGACTCCACAGAGCAGGGACCGGCCATAATGGTCAGCGTTCCTCCGCCCACCTGGGTATCACCCACTTTGACCACCGTATCGTCGGGATGAAATTTGCGATTGGCTTTTTTGTACGGCTCCTGAATTCGCTTGACATCCTCCACGATGTCCAGCGCGGCGATCAGGTCGACATCCAGAGAGGAGGTGTCGCCCACCAGACCGAGAATTGTATGGGACTTTCCGATGCTGGTGTGAATGATGATGCCTCTTTCCTGAAGCCACAGGATGAGGCGTTCCAGCTGATCGCGATCCGGATTGGATTTTAAAATGACAATCATATCAATTTCTCCTTTAAGCACTAAAAAAGACCCGCAGCCGGTTAGGCTGCGGGTCGTGATACACCGATGGATTCTATTCACTCACAGAATCACATGCATTCACCCACGTTATCAGCCCAACCGAAATAAGCCTTACCCCAATAATAGGTAAAGCTAAAGTAGCGGTATTCAGCTGCACGGGCGATAGAAGTCATAGTGATCTCCTTATGTCATGCTTTAAACTACTAAAAGAATATCATGCGCCAAGGAAAAAGGAAATTGACAAAACAACCAAATAAATACCGATGTAATCAAATGATATAATCGGATTTGTCAGACGGAAATGCTCTCTGTCATCAAAAGCCCTGAAAACAACAGAGCGTTAGCCTCCAGAATAAAATGTACATCCCGGCGCATGTCCGCCACAGAATCCATGTACTGGCGGTGCAGAGCCTGAATCGAAGCAAAAATATCCGAAACGGGGGGATAGTCTGTCCTCAGCTTTCGAATTTCCAGATAAGAGGACAGATACTCGCGCAGCCGGTTTTCATATCGGCGGTGATCCATCAGCGAAAGGGGATAATCGTCGTTGTGGGGATAAGTAAAGGCGTCGGCGAGATAATGCGTCAGTTTGCCCAATGTATAGTACTGCCAGCAGGTCCATTCTTTTCTCCTGGACTGGAGTTTGTCAATGCTGTGGGCGATGTAGCGATCCGAGTTAGAATAATTATGACCCCTCAATGTCCGGCTGCGGACAGAGCCCTTTAAATAGGAAAGGGGATTGCAGTCAGGCTGAAAGGAACCAAAGAGGAAGGCCAACTCAAAACGCTTGGTCGCAAATCCGCTTCTGCTTTCCAGCAGAGAGGCGGCCAGAAGTTTATGGCTTCGTTTTTGCAAGAGGCACCTCCAAGACTAAAAATTATTTTTAGTATAGCACCCTTGCCCCGCAGACACAAGAGCGGAATCTTTAAATCTTTTTTAATTCTGTTTCGATCTTGTCGGGTTCCGATGGATATGGTAAAATAAAGGGCATTCAATATATATAAGAGGAGGAAGTGCATGGCAGATTTACACCCCACGCGCCGGGGACGTTTAGCGGGGCAGATGGAGTGGGAACGGCAGTATCAGGCTTTACTGATGACGGCGGAGGAAGCCGCGGAACTGGTTCCCCTTGACGGGGTGGTGGCCTGTACGGGCGGCACCAACTGGCCCCAAAAATTTGACAGGGCTTTGGCGGCACGGTTGCTGCGTGAAAACGGCCATGTTGAGGTGGCCTCCCAGTTTTCCCTGCATCCAGCGGCTCTGCTGGCGCCGGAATGCAGGGAACATGTGCGCTACTGTTCCAACTTTTTTTCGGGCGAGCGGAAACTTACTGCCCAAGGGAACATCGCCTTTGCACCCACCAATCTGAGCCAATCGGGAAACTGGCTGGCAGCCAGAGAGCCGCAAGTGGTAGTGATTGCCTGTTCCGCACCCAATGAACAGGGTTGGATGAGCCGGTCCCTCTGGGGGGCGCATGTGACCCGCCAGGTTTTGGAGGCACCCGGGGTACGACTGATTGCTGAAGTGAACCGGAACCTGCCGTTCCTGCACAGCGACGGGGATGGGCACATGATGCTGCATGTATCGGAAGTGGACGGCATCGTGGAAGACGATTTTCTTCCACTGGAGCTGCCTGCCGCACCCAGCAATGCCGACGACGAAAAAATTGCCGGTTTCATCGCGGATCTGGTGCCGGATGGAGCCTGTGTCCAGTTCGGCTTGGGCGGTTTGGCCAATGCGGTGGGAACTCATCTGGCCAATGCGGGGAAAAAGGATCTGGGCTTTCACTCTGAAGTGATGAGCAGCTGCGTGATCGATCTGGTGGAAAAGGGTATTATTACGGGGGCGCGAAAGCAGTCTTATCCGGGACGCTGCGTTGCCAGTTTTGTGGTGGGAGACCGGAAATTGTGGGAGTTTGCCGCGGACAACCCTGTATTGTGCATGAAGGAGATCAGCTGGACCAATGATCCGCGGATTTTGGCTCAGAACGATCATGTGGTGTCCATCAACAATGCAATGGAGATTGACCTTACCGGCCAGGTGAATGCCGAAACGATGGGAGCCCGCCAGTATTCAGGCACAGGCGGACAGCTGGAGTGGGTGATTGGTTCGCAATGGTCTCGGGGGGGAAAGAGTATTCTGGCGCTCAAATCTGCGTATCGGGACAAAAACGGGCAGATGCGCTCAAAAATTCTCCCCACTTTGGCACCGGGCAGCGTGGTGACCACGCCACGCACCTTCGTGCAGTACGTGGTGACGGAGTACGGTGTGGCCGACTTAAAAAATAAGACCACGCTGGAGCGAGCCCGTGCGCTCATTGCCATTGCCCATCCGGACTTTCGGGAGGAACTGCGGCGACACCTTCCGCTTTGAGAAACTAAAAAATGGCCAAGACCTCTGTGCTGCGGCACAGGGGTCTTGTATTTTCCGACAAAAAACCCGTTTTATCGAAGAAATACAGGCGTTTTATTTGATTTTGCCGTAAGAGCCTTGTAAAATGGTCATGTTTCCACATTTTTTTTGAAGGTGAACTATATGAAGATCTTGCAACAGATAGGCATCCTTTTCGGGCTGTGTTGGCTTAGTCAGGTGATTGAAGCGATTTTACCAGTGACGTTTCCCGCCGGTGTTATCGGCCTGATTTTACTGCTGATTTTGCTGTTGCTCCGCTTGATTCGTGTGGACCATGTACGGGAAAAATCAGACTTTCTCCTGACCAATCTGCCATTTTTCTTTATTCCTGCCGCCGCCGGGATCATGAACTACGCAGATTTGATCATGGCAAACGGTGTTGCTTTCGTAACGGTCTGTGTGGTATCGCTGATTGTGACCTTTGCAGCCACCGCGTGGGCGGTTCAACTGACCATAAAACTGATGGAAAGAGGAAAAAAGAGATGAAAGAGCTGTGTGCTTCCCCGTTTTTTGGAGTTGCCTTGACAGTGATTGCCTATTGGATCGGCGTAAAGGTGCAGAAGAAGACCGGTCTGGTGATCTGTAACGCGATGCTGATTGCCGTGATACTGATAGTGACGGTATTGGTTGTCTTTCACATTCCCTATGAGGATTATTACGTCGGCGGGGGCCTGATCAACCTGTTCCTGGGGCCGGCGACCGCATGTCTGGCGGTGTCCATCTATGGCAAGCTGGATTTACTCAAGCGCTACTGGCTGCCTGCGCTGGTGGGCTGCCTAGTGGGCGTTGTATCCTCTCTGGGCAGTGTGCTGATTCTGTGCCGCTTGTTTGGATTGAACCGGGAAATGACCATATCTCTGCTACCCAAATCCGTCACGACTCCGATTGCTGCGGCGGTGGCGGGAGGACAGGGCGGTATTGTTTCCGTGGCAGTGGCCGCTGTAGTGGTGACCGGAATCCTGGGAAATCTGGCTGCACCGATTCTGATAAAGATATTCCGGGTGAAAAACCCCATGGCGGCGGGCTTGGGGATCGGCGCATGCAGTCATGCGCTGGGTACGGCAAAAGCCATGGAACTGGGCGAGACCCAGGGCGCTATGAGCGGGCTGGCCATGGGCCTGTGCGGTATTTTCACGGCAATGGCGGCGCTGCTGTTCGGCATCATTTCCTGACGATTTCGCAGCTGCATAAAAAAACGGCGAGACGCCGGAGTGGACTGACAGTTGTCCACTCCGGCGTCTCACACTGTGAACAGGAAAAAGATGGGAAAATGAGTTCGGTGCCGCATAAGCGGCGGACCGACGGGCTGACAGGT
>QKDF01000298.1 GCA_003245395.1 Clostridia bacterium | reverse complement strand
TGCCAGGTTTGCCGTCATTTTCATGAACAAAATCCGGCAGTTTTTCTGCGTTATGCAAGAAAAACTGCCGGATCGGATTTTTTGTGAATTTTCACTGACGGTCGCCCTCTGAAAATTGCTTGGCGTACTGCTTCGGAGAAAGCCCCGTGAGGGACGTGAATGTTCGGATGAAATGCTCATTGCTGCGGAACCCCACAGCCTCTCCCACAGACTGCACCCGAACCCCATCCTGCAGCATCCTGCGGGCATGGAGAATTCTGGTATTGATAAGATACTCCATCACGCTGAAGCCGGTTGCATTTTTAAAGCAATGGCTCAGATAATATTTGCTGATGAAGAATTCGGACGCAATTTCATCCAACGTCAAGCGCTCGCTGAGATGTTCCTGCAAATATTCCAGAACCGCGTTGATCTGAAGAGATCCCTCTTTTCCGCAGGAAATCAACTTTTGATCAATTTCCCGGCGATGCGATACTGCCTGACGAAGCGGGGCAATGGACAGCGCTTCCACCAAAAATCGGGAAAGTAGGTTGAGAATCCGCAAATCCGAACCGAATTCCGCGCCGGGATGTTCATGCGCCCAGTCCAGCTGCTTGAGCAATGACAGCAAATCGGCGTGGTGAACGCCGGTATCCACCATCCGCTCGCACTTCAGTACGCGCTGATACAAATCCGTCTGGGGTGTGGAAAGCTGGCTGATCGTGCTCAGAGGAACATGGAGCACATACCGCTCATAGGGTTCGGACGCCAATGTTTTATGCAGTGTCGCATCGGGCAGAATAAACAGGAACGAAGGCAGCAGTTCATATGTCTGATTTTCTACAAACATCTGGTCTCCCCTGGACAGGGGCATAAGAAATTCCACGCTTTCGTGAAAGTGTGGGCGATCCATATACCAGGAATCATCCCGGCTCATTTTAATGTAAAACGGGAGCAGTTGCAACTGCGTCTCCTCCTTCCTTTAGCAAGGCAGGAATATCCTGCACAATTTTTAGGTCAAAAAACAAGATACGCTAAATTTAAAGCGCAAAACAGCCTTTACTTCACCAGATTGCATGTTTAGTATAATATACGAGTTCTTGTGAAAAGGCAAGGTCTTTGTTGAAATTATACAACGGATCAAGACAAGAAATTATTACGTTGGAGGCAATTTTATGGGAAAAGTGTACACGCTTTCTGAAGCTATCTCAAAGTATGTCAAGAGCGGTGACACCATCTGCTTCGGTGGTTTCACCACCAACCGCAAGCCCTATGCCGCAGTTTACGAAATTCTGCGTCAGGGCCAGAAGGATTTCACCGTCTGGGCCGGACCTGCGGGCGGCGACTGGGATATGATGATCGGCGAGGGCCGAGTAAAGGCATATATCAACTGCTACACCGCCAACTCCGGCTATACCAATGTCTCCCGCCGGTTCCGGGCTGCTATTGAGTCCGGTGAACTGACCTATGAGGATTACAGCCAGGATGTTGTGATGCTTCAGCTCCATGCCGCTTCCCTGGGCCTTCCCTTCCTGCCCGTACGCCTGATGGCCGGTTCCGGTCTGACGGAGTTCTGGGGCATCAGCAAAGAAAAGCGCGCTACATTGGACACTGTGGACAACGACAAGTTTGTAATGGTTGACAATCCCTTCAACCCCGGCGAGAAGGTCGTTGCCGTGCCTGTTCCCAAGCTGGATACCGCTGTGATCCACGTGCAGAAGGCCTCCCCGGACGGCACCTGCATCATTGAGGGCGACGAATTCCACGACGTGGACATCGCCGTTGCAGCCAAGCACACCATTGTCACCTGCGAAGAGCTGGTAAGCGACGAATATATCCGCCGCGATCCCACTCTGACCCGCATTTTTGGTCAGTGCGTGGATGCCGTTGTCCATGCTCCCTATGGTGCATGGCCGGCGCAGTGCTATGGCTATTATGACGTAGACGGCAAAGCCATGAAGGAATACGATAAGGCCTCCAAGTACGCCGACGCCGCAGACGCCGAGAAGCAGCTGAAGAAGGAAGCCGCCAAGAAGGGTCTGGAGTTCGATCCCTCCGTCAAGCCCGAAACCTTCAAGGACTTTATGGAGAAGTGGGTTTACAGCGTAAAGGATCACAATGAAATGCTGGATAAGATCGGCGGATCCCGTCTTGTGTCTTTGAATAATGTTCCCGGCCTTGGCTATGCCGGCAAGATTCAGTAAAGGGAGGCTTATACCATGTCTGATTATAAAAATTACACCAAACAGGAAATGCAGGCATTTGCTATTGCCAACAGCATTCAGGAAAACCAGATTGTGATCGTGGGCACCGGCCTGCCCCTGATCGGTGCCTCTCTTGCCAAGCGCGTGGTTTGCCCCTCCTGCCACCCCATCGTGGAGAGCGGCCTGATGGACTGCGCCCCCGTAGAGGTACCCCGCAGCGTGGGCGATAACCGCTTCATGGCGCACTGCGCCGTGCAGTGGCCTAACATCCGCTTCATCGGCTTTGAGGCCAATGAGTGGCTGCACAATGAAGATCGTCTGATCGCCTTCATCGGCGGCGCCCAGATTGATCCGTACGGCAATGTGAACTCCACCTGCATTGGTGACTACAACAATCCCAAGACCCGTTTTACCGGTTCCGGCGGTGCCAACGGCATCGCCACCTACTGCAATACCGTCATCATGATGCAGCATCAGAAGCGCCGCTTCATGGATAAGATCGACTACGTCACCAGCTGCGGCTGGATGGACGGCCCCGGAGGCCGTGAGCGTGCGGGCCTGCCCGGCAACCGCGGTCCCCAGATGGTCGTCACCGATCTGGGCATCATGAAGTTTGACGAGCAGACAAAGCGGATGTATCTGGCCTACTTCTATCCGTTCTCCTCCCCCGAGATGGTTCTGGAGAATACCGGCTTTGAGGTCGATGTCTCCCGTGCACAGCTGATGGAAGGCCCCAGCGAAGAAATCATCCGCATCATCCGTGAGGAGATCGATCCCGGTCAGGCTTTCATCAAGGTTCCCAAGGAAGCGTAATTTTTCTTTCAGTCCAAAAAAGCGGGGCGCACAGTTGTGCGCCCCGCTTCG
>QKDF01000098.1 GCA_003245395.1 Clostridia bacterium | reverse complement strand
GGAATATCAACGACATCTATACGCCCAGCCAGCTGGTGAAGGAAGGCAAGCTGGTGCAGAAGGAGAACGGGCAGTATGTCGCGCCCAGCCACTCCAAATCCCACAAGGCAAAGTAAGGCCGATAACGGTGAACGATGAAGGGGGCGCAGTCCAACAGGACTGCGCCCCCTTTTCTTATTTGCGGCGAGACTCCGGGCAGGGCAAAGCTGTCCACGTCCGGAGAGAACGGGAAGTGATTGCGGCTTCCTGGTCTCCGTCTGCTCCCGACAGAAATCCGGCTTACAGCTCAGCTCGATCCGGGGTGACGAGAATCTTGACCTGCGACTTTTTCTCCGGACCTGTGAGGGTTTCAAAGCCTTCCTTCACAATGTCTCCCAGATAGATCTTTTTGGTGATATAGCCCTCCGCCGGAATCCGACCATCTGCCATCATGGCGATGGTGGACGGGAAGTCGTTGCAGTAGCAGATGCTGCCCACAACCTTTTTCTCCCCCATGACCACCGTGTTGGGATTGTAAGAGATGTCGCCCTCCCAGATACTGGTGACCACCAAAGTACCGGCAAAGGTGATGGCATCCAGTGCCAGGCGGTAGCACTGCTCCGAGCCGGTGGTCTCAAAGGCGATATCGGCCCCCACGCCTCCGGTCAGTTCCCTGATCTGGCCCACCACATCGTCCACGCCCGGGTCCAGAACTGCGTCTGCGCCGGAACGGATCGCGTATTCCTGGCGGATGGATTTGCGCTGGATGACGATGACCTGTCGGGCGCCCGCGGCCTTCAGACATTCGATGGTCGCCAAGCCGATGGGGCCCGCGCCTGCGACAACAGCGCTTTGTCCCACTTGGAAGCCGCCCACCCGCAAAGAGTGCAGAGCGACGGACATCGGCTCCACCAGAGCGGCCTTGTCATAGCTCAGAGAGTCAGGAATCTTGTGCACGAATTTTGCCGGGAAGGTGGTGAACTCGGAAAAGCCGCCGCCGCCGCCGGCCAGGCCGTGAAAGCCCAGCGAGGAGCAGAGGTTGTACTTTCCGCTCCGACAGGCGGGACACTCGCCGCATACGTCCATCGGCTCCACTACCACACGGTCCCCGGGCTTCACGTTTGTCACGTTCTTCCCCACTTCCACTACTTGGCCGGAAAACTCGTGGCCCATAATGACGGGGGCTTTTTCTCCGGTGATGGGATGAGGGTGATCCACGGGAATAAAAATGGGGCCCGCTGCATATTCGTG
This sequence comes from Clostridia bacterium, assembly GCA_003245395.1. Taxonomy (GTDB): domain Bacteria; phylum Bacillota; class Clostridia; order Oscillospirales; family Oscillospiraceae; genus Oscillibacter. Next base: position 1,831 of record QKDF01000098.1, on the reverse strand, counting down.
CAGATCGCTTCCGCAGATTCCGCACCACTTAACCTGAATCTTGACGGTGTCGTCCCGGACTTGCGGCTCGGGAACTTCTTCAATCCGGATGTCTTTTTTCTGATACCATAATGCTGCTTTCATAGTGAGCTCCCTTCATTGTTAGATTTATAACAATATTACTATCATAAATCAAAATATATGTCAAGCAGTATACTCTGGCTCTGAAGCCCTGGGGCGCAAAAGCCTCCGCGCTGCGAAACGCTCGTAGTGCGGAGGACTTTTGTCAAAATATACAATGCATGAAAGAAATGGAAGGACTGAGGTGTTTACTCCTGCGTTTCGTGCAGCCGCTCTTTCACGGGGCTTTCCAGTGCACTCTTCATAGGTGCGGCTGCCTTGTAGTTTTCCACAGCCACAGAGCTGTCTCTGACCGGGTTAATGGTTCCGGCACCGGCCACGCAGCCGCCCGGGCAGCCCATGCCCTCCAGCAGATAGCCATCTCGCTTGCCGGCCCGGGCCAGCATCAGCATTTTCCGGCACTCCCGCAGGCCATCGCCATAATCCATATCCACCTTGCGATCGGGTTCCAGCTGGTGGATGACCTCGGCGACCGCTGCGGCTACGCCGCCACCCACGGCAAATCCGCGGCCTGCGCCGGTGCCCTGCGTGAAATCGTCTTCCGGGTTTTCTTCCAGCTTGGAAAAATCAATATCCTTGGCGTCAAACATCCCCTGCAGTTCCTCAAAGGTCAGCACGTAATCCACATCGGAACGTACGGATTTGCGGTTTGCCTCCAGCTTTTTTGCAGCACAGGGCCCAATAAAAGCAATGCGGGCATTAGGATGTTCTTTTTTCACCAACCGTGCGGTGATGACCATGGGCGTAAGCGCCATGGAAATATAGTCTTTGAACTCGGGGAAGTATTTTTTTGCCATCGAACTCCAAGCCGGGCAGCAGGAGGTGGCCATAAAGGGCTGCTTGGCCGGGACTTTCTCCAGGAAATCATGCGCTTCTTCAATGGTGCACAGATCGGCGCCGATGGCCACTTCCACCACGTCGGAGAAACCCAGAATCCGCATGGCGGCTTTCAGCCGCGCAGGGGACGCATCTTTGCCAAACTGCTTCACAAAGGCGGGCGCAACGCAGGCGATGACTTCGTTGTGGCGTTTCATGGCGTGAATCAGCTGGAAAATCTGACTTTTGTCGGCAATGGCCGCAAAGGGACAGTTCACCAGGCACATACCGCAGGAGACGCACTTGTCGTAATTGATTTTGGCGCGGCCCCGTTCGTCACTTTCAATGGCGTCCATGCCGCAGGCGGCGGCACAGGGACGCTCAATTTTGGTGATGGCATGATAGGGGCACTGGTTGACGCAGCGGCCACACTTGATACACTTGTCCTGGTCAATCACAGCGTGCTTGTCCTTGTCCAGATGGACGGCGTCCTTGGGGCAGACGGCCTGACAGGGGTGGGACATACAGCCCTGGCAGCTGTCCGTCACACGAACCTGCTTTGTAGGACAGGCGTTACAGGCAAAGGTGATGACGTTGACCAGCGGTTCTTGAAAAAACTTGTCGTCTGCTGCTGCGGCTTCCTCAACTCCGGCACTGGCGGGGGCCCGGACATCCACCGGCTGCAAAGGCAGGCCGACGGCCAGACGCAGCCGTTCCTGCACAATGGCGCGGGCCAGAAAAACATTGCTGCGATACTGAGAGTCCTCTCCCGGCACAATCTTATAGGGGATCATATCGATTCGGGAATAATCTCCCCCCTCATAAGCCAGACGGGCCACCTCTGTAAATACATTTCGGCGAATATCGTCCACCGCGCTGTGTACGCCTCTCACGA
>QKDF01000280.1 GCA_003245395.1 Clostridia bacterium | reverse complement strand
GATGCATTGGTACATAATCAGTCCCTTCAGGCAGTCATCTCTCGGGCTTACGCATGCATCGGCCTGCCCATCATCGCCCTCGACGTTTCCTTTAAGCTGCTTGGCTATGCCTTCCCACGGCCTTTCAGCTTCATGTATTGGGAGCAAATCGCCGCGGAGGGGCAGGCAGCGGACGTCATCGATGCGCTCGGAAGCCTCAACTATCATGAGATAATGTATTCCAACAGAAAATCCACGGTATTCGACTGGGGGCCGGCCAAAAACTACCCCCAGGTTGACAGTCCTATCATGCAGGGCGACAGTCTGGTCGGCTATGTGGGTATCGGGATCGAAAACCAGCAGGATATCGATACCTTGCTGGAGGCAAACGACCTGTTGGCGGACGCCCTTGCCATTTCCCTGCGCGATTCCGCCAGGGACGCGGATGCAGCCGACGCACAGCGCCGTGCCGCCGAAAACCTGCTTGTGTTGGAGCAGGTTCCGGGTGACGTGAAAGCACAGATCACGGCCACCTATCCCCCGCCATATGTCTTCGCGGTTTTAGCCTCTGAAGGCCCTAAAATCTCCACGATGCAGTATGTGCGGAGCATTCTGTGCTCTCAGGAAAATGCCGCATTGAGCGCCTTAAACAAGAACAGGTATCTATATATACTTTTCTACCAGGTGGGAAAGTCTGTGGATCTGGCGTATATTAAAACCCTACTACAGGAAATTGCCCAAAAATACAGCTTCAGCGGCGGCGTCTCCGATTTTTTCTCCGACGCCGCAGACATCGCGGTCCACAGGATGCAGTCCATGCTGGCCATGACCGTGGGGCGGGAGCGGGCCGAGGGGCAAAGCGTCTTCCTCTTCAGAGAGTGCTATGGCGACATCGTCTGTTACAGTGCGATGAAGAGCATAGGCCCAGCAGTGTGCACCCTGCCCGCCGTGGAAAAGCTGGCCGGGATAGACGCCGCGGATGGCACAGAATATCTTGCGACGCTGCGGGCATACCTGAACGCGTTTCAGAACCGGGCCGCTGCCGCAAAAACGCTGGGAATCCACAAAAATACAGCACTTTACCGCATCCGCAGAATTGAGGGAATCCTGGGCTTAGACCTGAGCGACCCAGCCTGTGCGGGTAGGCTGGAGCTGGGACTCAAATTTTATGCATTCGCCCATTGCGGAAAACAGGAGAGAACCGTATGAAAAAGCTTTCCGAGGGCAGCGCACTCAGCCGCATATTGCTGGCGGATATGAAGGCAGGCTACACCTTGCAGCAGATGATCGATGACATGTATGCCCACACAGGAATGCCGATCATTATTATGGATCTGAACAACCGCGTTCTGCTGCACGCCCAATGTCAGTCCGCAGGGCGTATATGGGACTTCGCGATCCGTCAGGGCTATCTCCCCGGTTCCACGTTCCAGCAGCTGCAAATGCCCGGGAGCAGGTTCGTTCTGATGTACAAACAGGGCGAAGGCATAATTCTGGATCCCGGGGAGATCGACGACTGTTACCACGCCTGCGTCCCGCTAAGCTGCGGCGGCAGGCCGGAAGGGTTTTTGGCCGTACGCTTTATCGAGCAGGAGAAGGCTGCGCTGGCCATGGTGCTGGCTGAAAAGCTGGGAGAGCTCTATGGGTATTTCGCGTACAGCCGCACGGCCGAAACAGCTTACCAAGGCGACTTTTTTAAAACCTATCTTGCGCGGGAACTGCTGCTGTACGACAGTGGAGACAGTGACGGTCTTTTTAGCACTGCATACCCAATCCGGCCCGGCAGTGGGGAAACCACTTCACGCTTTCGGCCCGGGTTTTGCATCGCCGCCATTCGGGCCCTCGATCCGTGCGGCTCCGGAGATGTCCTGCGCATGGCAGAGCGCGACCTGCCAGCGTTTATTCCTCGGTCTATCTGCCTGACCAGCGGCCAAATTTTGCTGGTTATGCTCTTCGATCTGGAGGAAAATGCTCTGTCCGGGGATAGTCAATCCGTTCTTTTAATGCAATTGGATATTTTCGTAAGAAAGCATCAGCTATACTGCGGTCTTTCTTCCGCTTTCCAGGATCTGTCCCAGCGGAGAAACTATAAGCGCCAGGCGATGGATGCGCTTCGACTGGGTGCCCAGTCCAATCCGGCAGGGTATCTCTTTCAGGCTGATGAATTATATACGGAAGTCGTACTGTCCGAGGCTGTTAAGCGTACTGGAAAACAAATTCTGACCATCTCGGACGTCACGGCATTGGTCAAATACGACGCAGAGAACAAGACCAGTTATCTCAAAACACTGTGCCAGTACTTGCGCTATAATGGCCGGATCGCGGCAGCCTCCAAGTCCATCTTTATTGACCGAGGCACGATGAAATACCGCTTGCAGAAGATCCAGGATCTTCTGCAAACCGATTTAGACCAACCGGATACCGCCAGGCTGCTTCGCCTGGGAATCGCCATATACAACGCTTCGAAAAGCGATCCGGACACCTGAGTCTCCTCGCCTGCCCCGTTTTCTCATGCGGCCGCCGGCTTATCTGCCAGCCCCGGACGACGCCGCATTTTTGCGGATGCATGGGAGCAGTAACGGTCTATATGCAGAATTCTTCGCAGTTTATGGGATCTATAGCACCATCATCGCCAGAACGTTTATATAAACATGCGGATATTCATAAATGTTTTACTCATACTATAGCTATGTTTTAAAACAAGGAGGAACTGCAATGGACTCAAAGCGCGCAAAAGAGATCTGTGAATCAACCCGCATGGTAACTGTTACCCATAATGGCGTTCCTGTTTATATTGAGAGCGTATCCAACAGTAAAGGTACCGCAAATATACACCCATACCAGCCGGATGATCGACAAACAGTCGATGTTTCCAGTCTGACAGAAACCAATAAATAAGAAGACGCCCGTCTCCGAGGATAGGACCTTCGAGACGGGCTTGCTGTTGCAATTCCAGAGATCACAACTGTCTTAAATTGAAGGCGGGGATTTCTTAGTTTGCATTGGAAAAATATAGATTTGAGGGAATATGACTCGCCGTAACCAGTTCAAACGGCATTAGAATCGCATAGGAATTTTCATTTGAAACAGGATACTT
>QKDF01000103.1 GCA_003245395.1 Clostridia bacterium | reverse complement strand
ATCCCTCCACATCTTTCTGCGCATTGGTCACAGCTGTGCGGGCAGCCTCGCTGTCAATCACGAACAGCGGCGTGCCTGCGGTCACCTGCTGTCCCTCGGTCACATAGACCTCCTGCACGTTCCCGGCAGTCGAGACGGCAATGGTTTCCGTGTTTTTCGCCTTGGTCAGGCCGCTTCCCTGCACGGTGGAAGTAATCGATCCGTACTGCACCACATCAGTCACCACCGTGGACTCCGCTCCGCTCTTTCCGCCCAGGAATTTCACCAAAGCAAGAGCCAAAGCCAGCACAATCACACCCGCGATGCTCCAGCGGATGATACGCTTTTTCTTTTTGCGGGACATAGGCGGGCGCTTAGGCTTCTCCACCTTCTGCGCAGGAGCCGGAGCAGCCTCCCCGGATGCGGCAACGGTTTCCTGACGCACCGCCGCTTCGCCCTCTTTTTCAACCGGGTCCTTCACTTCAGCCATATTGTATTTCCTTTCCCACAGGCGCGTCCTGTGTCCACAATGATTCTGTATATCTGGAATAATTATGAAGAAAGTCCCTCCGTCAAATCAACAACAAATTGGTTACACTTTCCTCTGTATGGAAAGACGCACAAGCCTGATGAATTGTTCCAAATTTTAAAAAAATATCCTGCTATATACTGCAGCACGAAGATATCAGCCGACAAAAAAGCATTCTGTGCCGGAGCAGCGCTTCGGCACAGAATGCTTTTTATGAATTTGGTTTTACCGAATCTCGCCCGGTTATGCGCTATACCATCAGGCTTCAGCCCCGCGTCTGGCAGTGGCGCGCTGGAACAAAGCAACCGCCACCAGAAGTACAAAGCCGATTGCATCGGTCGCGGAGCCGGGATACATCAGTGTCAGTCCCGCAACGATGAAGATCAGGCGAATCAGGGGATTCATCTTTTTGTACAGGAATCCGCCCAAACCTGCCGCCACGCCGAAGATACCCAATAGAGATGTAACGACGATCATAACCACCTCAACCCAGTTCGTATCGATAAACAGCATGGATGGGCTGAAAGCGAAAATGTACGGGACGATAAACGCGGCAATTGCCAGACGTGTGGCGTTGACACCGGTTTTCATTGGGTTCGCCTTCGCGATGGCGGAGCCAGCGTAGGCCGCCAGAGCCACGGGCGGTGTAATATCCGCCACAATGCCGAAGTAGAACACAAAGAAGTGGGCGCACATCCTTGGAAAGCCCATCTGAATCAGGATTGGTGCACAGGTAGAGGCCATGATACAGTAATTGGCCGTGGTGGGTACGCCCATGCCCAGCACAATGCAGCATAGCATGGTCAGGAACAGTGCGATGAGCGGAATGCCCATGGACGCGGTCATGATACCGCTGAGCAGCTTGGACGCCAAACCTGTCGCGGTGATGCAGCCGGCAATCATACCTGCCATAGCACAGGCTACAGCAACCGTAATAACGTTGCGGCCGCCCGCCTCCAGAGCATCGATGATCTTATGGATCGTAATCCGTTCATCCTTGTTGATCAGGCCCACGCCGATCGCAAACAGAATGGCGATGGAGGCGGAGGTCTGCATTGTTCTGGTATTGGTGGACACCATCCACACCAGAACGATCAGCGGGGTAAGCAGATAGAACTTTTTGGCCAGTTGTCCGAACTTGGGCAGCTGATCCTTGGGAATTCCCTTAAGTCCCAGACGTTTGGCCTCCAGATGGACGGCAATGTAAATGCCGGCAAAGTACAGCAGGGCGGGCAAAATAGCACGCATGGCCACCTCGCCGTAAGAAACGCCCATATATTCCGCCATCAGGAACGCGGCTGCGCCCATGATCGGGGGCATGATCTGCCCGCCGGTAGAGGACGCAGCCTCCACAGCGCCGGCAAACTCCGGCTTATAGCCGGTTTTTTTCATCATCGGAATGGTCACGGAGCCGGTCGTCACGGTGTTGCCCACAGAAGATCCGGACACCATGCCGCACAACGCCGAAGAGATCACCGCCACCTTGGCGGGACCGCCGGAGGATGCTCCGGCAACGGAGTTGGCCGCTTGGATAAAGAAGTTGGAAATACCGGTACGTTCCAGAAATGCGCCGAAAATGATAAACACCACAATGTACTTTGCACACACCGTAATGGGTGTGGACATGACACCGGAGGTTGTGTAAAACAGCGTATACGCAACACGGCGGAATACGTTATAGATATTCGGGTTTGTCTGATAGCCGCTGACAAACGTATAGACCAGCAGCACACCCACCACACACAAGATGGGAATGCCCACACTGCGGCGGCACAGCTCCATCAAAGACAATATTGCAATAAATGCAATGATGATCATCGGTGTCGTGATCCGCGCGGACAGCTTGATAATTTCCATGGCGTTGGCGGCATAATAGAAAAAGGGTACGGAACCGGCGAGCATCAAAACAATGTCATACCAGGGGATGTAGTTAGACCGTGCTGCGCCTCTTTTCGCCGGATAAGTCAGATAGCCCATAATGGCAATCAGACCGACGAACATGCTCAGCCGAACCTCCTGAAGGGCGTTGCTGAACAATGTCACATAGATACAATACAGGGAAAAGGCAGCCATCAGGTAGCGAATAATCTGCTTGGGCAGTCCTTCCCAGGTGCGGATATTTGACTCGCGGTCGTATTTTTTCATTACGGCTTCCACATCTGCCGCCGTGCCCACATCCTCGGAGGAGACAGCTTCCTGCAAAATCGCTGCATCCTCCTCGTTCTTTTTAAAGAACTTCATAGATTCTCTCCTCACTCATCATTGGGGGAAATACGGGAAGCTACGGCACAATAACTCTGTCGCAGCTCCCCGTATTACACCGGCTCGCTTGTTTTTACTTCGTGGGGACGGTGATGCCCTTTTCAGCGAAATAGCGGGCAGCGCCGGGATGATAAGGCACGGAGGTCACGGAAGCGGCAAAATCCAGATTCAGCTCAGCGCCCTTTGCATGCTGCTTGGCAATGTCGGCAGCATTTTCAAAAATGGTGGAAACAAAATCATACATTGCGTCGTCACTGACAGAGTCTGATGCAATGACCACGGCGCTGACAGCCACAGTGTGGGTGTCGGTATCCAGACCTTCATAGGT
>QKDF01000132.1 GCA_003245395.1 Clostridia bacterium | reverse complement strand
AGTCCTTGCCGCCCCCGGGCAGTTCGGACGGGCCGACGAGGAGGTTGCCGTCCACCGTGGGAACCAGCGTCAGGCCCTTGCCCCCATCCTCCGGCTCATGGAAGATCACATGGTGACAAAAGCCGCCCAGTTTGTCGTCCATAACGAGATAATCCGCTTGGGAGGGAATCACCCGCACCAGAGGCTTCTCCACCAGCTCCCGCACCGCATCGGAAAACAGCCCCGCGCAGTTGACCACGGCTCCGGCGCAATAACACCCGCGTTCCGTCTCCAGCACGAAACCATTTTCACGCCGCGCAATATGCAAAACCTTCTGTGAAAAACGAAATTCGGTGCCGTTGGCGCGGGCGTTTTCAAATGCCGCGATGCACAGTTCCCACGGATTGACGGTTCCCGTTCCGGGGGCGTAAAGTCCGCGCGTCACCTTCGGACTGAGATGTGGCTCCGCTTGCAGCACTTCCTCCCGATCCAGCAGGCGCAGGCTCGGAACGCCGTTGCAACTCCCCTGCTCGTATTTTTTCTGCAGCACCGCCTCCGCCCGCGGGCCAAAGCTGACCAGCAGAGACCCGCAGCGGTGAAACCGTACATCCAACTCCTTGCACAGACGGCCAAAGCCGGCGTTGGCCCGCATACACAGCTCGGTTTTCAGAGTGCCCGACCTGGTGTCGTATCCGGTGTATACAATGGCCGTGTTCGCCTTTGAAATTCCGGTGCAGACGTCCTCTCCCTGCTCCAGAACGATGATCCGCAGGTCATAGGCGGACAGCGCTCTGGCTGCAAAGCAGCCCAGAAGCCCCGCCCCGACGATCACTACATCAGCCTGCTCCATGGTCAAAAGCGCTCCCGAACCTGACCGGGGTGATCCAGCTGATAGCCGCCCATGGATTCCAGCTTTGCGCGGAACATCTCACTTTGAAGTACATCCAGCAGTCGGCGCACCATGGGGGTATCCCAGGCAGCGTCCGGAATCAGCAGGTCATACTGCTCCATGCAGATGGGCAGAAAATCCAGTCCGTACAGCTTGGCGGCGGAATAGATGCCCATGCCCGCGTCACCGGTTCCGGCGTCGATCTGCGCCGCCACGGACATGTGGGTGAACTCCTCCCTGTCATAGCCATAGATCGAATCGGCGGTCAGATGATATTTTTTACACAGATAGTCCATCAGAATCCGGGTACCGGAACCCTTCTGCCGATTGACGTAACGGATACCGGGCGCTGTAAGATCCGTGATTTCCCGGATGTTTTTGGGATTGCCCTGTTGCAGCATCAACCCTTGAGTACGGCCCACGCATTCCACCAGCCGAACACCGCCCTTTGGAAAATACCGCCGCACAAATGCGGCATTATAGCTTCCGTCCTTTTCATCCAGCAGATGAATGCCGGCGATGTGGGTTTCGCCCCTGCGAACGGCCATGATGCCGCCCATGGAGCCCACGTGGGTGGAGCTCATATACAGCTCTGCATCGGCGCGATGGATCATATCGGCCAGTTCGTCCAGCAGCGGGTCATGGCTGCCGATGGCCACCAGCGTATGCTCCAATTCGGACACCGGGCGCAGCATGCGCACCCGCACCGTGCTTCCTGCCTCATAGCCCTCGACGCCCTGGGGAATTTCGAGAATCCCGTCCGCCTTCATAAATGAGGAAACGACGCCGCTGCCGCGGCTCAGGGGCGAGGCCGTCAGCTTATCGCCGACTCTGCCCATGCGCACACGGATAAATTCCTGATATTTGAGTCCTGAGACGATGGCGCGGGAAAGCACGGCCTCCTGATAAACCGGGGCGGCCATGCCGGTCCGGTTCCAATAAGTAATGAGCGGTTTGAGAAATTCCTCCAGCACCAGAATGCCGGAAACGGGATAACCGGGTACGCCCAGAACCGGCTTGGGTCCCTGATAGCCCAGGATTGCCGGTTTCCCGGGCTTTATCGCAATCCCGTGGTACAGCACTCCCCCCAGTTCCCGGATCACCTGGGTGGAGTAATCCTCTCGACCAGCGGAGGAACCGGCGTTCAGAAGGACGATATCGCACGCCGCCAGAGCCTCCTCCACGGCGGCTTTGATTCTTTGAAAATTGTCCGGCACGATGGGATATGTATGGGGCACCGCTCCCCACCGGGTCAGCATGGCGGAAAAAATAGAAGAGTTGAATTCCATGATGTCCCCGGGCTTCGGATCGGGTATCGGGGCGATAATCTCGTCTCCCGTGGGGATGATCCCCACCACCGGCCGACGGATAACCGATACTTCCATCACTCCTCCGGCCAGAATAGCTCCGATCGCGGACGGAGAAATCTCGGTATGTGAGGGAAGAATCATCTCTCCCGCACAGATGTCCTCGCCAATCTGCCGGATATGCTGCCACGGTGCCGCGGCGGCATACAGCCGGACAGAACCATCCTCGTTTTTAACCAGATCTTCCACCATAACCACCGCGTCGCATCCCTCGGGAATGGGGTCGCCGGTATCAACCACCACGAACCGGTCGGGCTGCAGCGTGACGGGTGTGGTCTCCCCTGCCCCAAAGGTAATTCGGGCAGCCAGCGCAATGCCGTCCATGGCGCTGGCTGGATAATGCGGCGCGGAGATGTGCGCGTACACCGCAGCGGCAGTCACCCTGCCGCAGGCATCCTGTACGCGGATGGTCTCTGTCTGTGAAGCAAAGCCATTGCGAATCAACAGCTCCAGATACTCCTGCTTTGCCTGGGCAAGGGGTGCGTTTGTCAGGTACTCAAATGCCATTTTACTCCTCCTAATCAACGCTATACAGGGTAACGGACACAGTTTCTCCCGCGGGAACACCCTCACAGTCCCGAGGAATACAGAAATATCCGTCAGAGCCGGCAAGCGCCGTAATCAGTCCGGACTTTCCATGAATTGGGCGGGCGTACAGCGTCCCGTCCCGCTCTGTGAGGAAGACACCGGTGTATTGTGCCCGGCCGTGGTTGGCACCGACCGTCTCGGTCAGAACCGCGGGAACGGAAAAGCGGCGGATGATTTGGCCGGACAATCTGGCCAGCAGCGGGAGCACAAACAGGTGCGCCACAAAAAAGGCGGCAACCGGATGGCCCGGCAGGCCGATGACCGGCTTACCGTCCACTTTGCCGAAAATAGTGGGCTTACCGGGTTTCATGGCAATACCGTGGAAGAGAACTTTCCCCTGGGCTTCAATCACGCGGCATGTGGCATCCTTCGTACCCACTGAGCTGCCGCCGGAGAGCAAAATCACATCGCAATCTTTTCGCGCAGTTTTCAACGCCTGGTCAAGAAGATCTTCCTGATCCCGGATAATCCCATAGCTTTTCACCTGCGCGCCGGCCTGCTCCATCAGCGCGCGCAGCATTGCGGAATTGACATCCCGAACCTGTCCCTGTGCCGGCTGCTGCTCCACAGGAACCAGTTCGTCTCCCGTGGATAGAATGCCGACCACCGGACGTCTGCAAACCGGGACTTCTGCGATTCCCATGGCGGCCAACGCTCCGATGTCCTGCACGGTCAGCCGCCTGCCGGCGGGAAGAACCACCTTGCCCGGGGATACGTCGTCGCCCTTGAAAATCAGATTCGCGCCGGGGGGTGCCGGCTTGGATATCCCGATGGTTCCGTCTCCGTACCGTTCTGTGTACTCAAGCATCACCACCGCGTCGGCTCCCGGCGGAACCGCGCCTCCGGTTGGCACCGCCATGCAGCATTCCGCGCGCAGCGGCGTATCCGCGGGGGTTCCCATGCGGATTTCCCCGTCCAGCGTCAAAATGGCCGGAACTGCATCCGAGCAGCCAAACGTATCCGCCGCACGCACAGCAAAACCGTCCACGGTAGAGCGGTCAAATCCGGGTACAAACTCGCCGGCACGGATTTCCTCACACAGAACTCTTCCCAGGGCGGCATTCAGAGAAACCAGTTCTTTTTCCAGGCGAGGTGCAAACTCCTCCACAATGACAGCAAGCACTTCGTCCGGTGTTTTAACACTTAGCATAGCAGACACCTTTCCAATTGAAATTTGAAATGAGACAGGCTATGATGGGAGCAGAAAAGGGGGATTGACCATGGAGGCGCGATATCAGCGGAATATTCCCGCCATTTCAGAGGCGGAGCAGGAAATTCTCAGGCAAAAGCGTGTTCTGATCGTGGGCTGCGGCGGTCTGGGCGGGTATCTTGTGGAATATATGACACGCCTGGGCGTGGGCGGAATCACCGCTGTAGACGGGGATGTTTTTGAAGAATCCAATCTGAACCGGCAGCTTCTCAGCAGCGTGCCGAAGCTCGGAAGCAGCAAAGCGCTGGCGGCAAAACTCCGGGCCCAGGCCGTCAATCCAGACGTTGCATTCCGGGCGGTGGAAGCATTCTTCGACCGGGAGAATGCGGATGCCCTTGTACAGGGGCATGACTTGGTTCTGGATGCGCTGGACAACATTCCGGCCAGATGGCTGCTGGAGGATGTCTGCGCCAGGCAGTCTGTTTCCATCGTCCACGGCGCGATTCACGGCTGGTCGGCACAGGTGCTGGTGTCAAAGCCGGGAAGCGGTCTTCTGCACCGGCTGTATCCGAAAGACGTCCCCCCCGTCAACAAAAGCAGTCTGCCCTTTACGCCGCCGTTCTGCGCGGCTGTGCAGGCGGCCGAGGCGACGAAACTGCTGTGCGGCCGCAGCACGGAATTGTCCGGAAAGCTCTTGATGGCAGACTTGCGGAGTCTGGACTGGAACATTCTCGACCTTTAAACAGACGCAGGACAACGGAAACGGTGTCCTGCGTTTTATATGTTCAGATGGAAAAACAGGATGGCAAAATTGCAGAATGATTTCGCAAGCGCCGACAGGTGCTTTTCCCGGCGGAAACAGATCATCATGGAGCGGGAGAAGCGCTGATCCTGGATGGGAATCAGCCGAATATCGCGGTTGTTCTGATAGAGAGCCACGGTATCCTCCGGAACAAATCCAATCGCAATTCCCGCACCGATCATCTGCTGGTGGAGATCCCGGGAGTCCACATGGCACTGTGAGCCGAAACGGACAGCCAGTGCCGTGCAGATGCGGAACGGATATTCAATATAGGACTTGCCGCTGCGCAGAAAAACAAAATCCTGTCCCTCCAGATCCTTTGGCTGAATAAACGCGTTGTGCGCCAGAGGATGCTCGTTCCCAACCGCCAGATAATAACGTTCATCGTGCAAAAAATACCCCGTAAATTTTTCATATTTTATACCCGCGGGATAGATCATTACGTCAAAGTCATTGATGTCAATGTGTTCCTGACACTCGATGTTGCAGTTCAGCTCAAACTCCACACCGGGCTGCTGCCGGCTGAAGGCCGCCATGCAGGCAACCATCTGTGCGCTTGTGCCCGCAATTCCGATCTTGATTTTGGAATCGGACCCGGTGGCCAGCAGGTTCATGTCATCCATAGCAAACTCAAGCTCCCGCAGAATCACGTTGCTGCATTCAAGAAAGCGGGCCCCCTGGGTATTGAGCGTAATTTTCTTTCCCCTGCGGTCGAACAGCGGCATTCCCAATTCTTCCTCCAGCTTTGCAATGCTTTTGGAAAGTGAGGACTGGGATAGGTGAAGCAAGTCTGCAGCCTTGGATACATTTTCCAGTTGCGCCACAGTCGTAAAATACCGAAGCTGTGAAAGATCCATGGAACACCCCCTCTGAAACTCCGCCTGCGCTTATGGCCAAACAGAATAAGAGACTTTGCCAAAATCGCCAGAACAATCGTCACAAACTGTGTATATACACAATATTGATATTATTTTAACCCATTTAATTGTTTATAACATCTACAGTATAGACTTTTATATTCCTAAAAGCAATATCAAGTAACGCAAAAAATCTTTACGGGTTCCGACTGTCGGAATACAATTTATAAATAGAATTACATGTAAGGAGGTGGCACTTGGGCCACAAAACCCAAGGATTTTATGAAGCAATTGGTCATCAAGCCTGAAAAGTGCATCGGCTGCCGCACCTGCGAACTGGTTTGTTCGTTTGGTCATTACCAACAGTTCAATCCCAAAATGGCAAATGTTACAGTGCTGGAATACGAGAAAGCCGCCGTTGCAGTCCCCATTGTATGCCTGCAATGCGAAGAACCATCCTGCATGAAGGTCTGCCCTGTTCACGCGATTTCCCGCAGAGAAGACGGTGCGGTTATCATGAACTACGACAAATGCATCGGCTGCAAGATGTGCATGAACGCCTGCCCGCTGGGCAACATCTCCTATCACCCGTCGGTCAAGAAAGTCTTCAAATGTGATCTGTGCGGCGGCGACCCCAAATGTGCCAAGTACTGTCCCACCGGCGCCATCGAATTTTCGGAAACAGATGCGCTCAGCGACCATAAAAAGCAGCTCGCCGAGCACTACAGAGATATCATCGGGGAGGAGGCAAACGCATGAATAACGGCTATGTGGGTACTATTTTGCGGGTCAACCTGAAAACAGGCACCATTTTAAAAGAACCGCTCAACGATAAGAATGCCGACGAGTACGTGGGCGCCAGAGGTCTTGGCACCAAGTACTACTGCGATGAGTGCGATCCCAAATGCGATCCGCTGGGACCGGACAACAAGCTGATTTTCATGACCGGACCCCTGACCGGCACCGCTGCAACTTCAGCCGGGCGGTACAACGCCGTTGCAAAGTCTCCTCTGACCGGTACCATCGGCGCAGCCAATTCCGGCGGTCACTTTGGTCCGGAACTGAAATATGCGGGCTATGACGGCATCATCTTCGAGGATGTGTCCGACCATCCCGTATATCTGTACATCAGCGACGACACCGTAGAACTCCGCGACGCCACTCACCTCTGGGGCAAGGACGTCTTTGAAACCACCGATGCACTGAATGAGGAGTGCGGCTCCAATTTCCGCATCGCCTGCATCTCCGCCGCCGGGGAAACCGGATGCCTGTTCGCGGGCATCATGAACGATAAACATCGGGCTGCCGGCCGCGGCGGCATCGGCGCCGTCATGGGTGTGAAAAAGCTTAAAGCCGTGGCAGTCAAAGGAACCAAGTCCATCTTTGTCGCCCACCCGGAGAAGTTCTTTGAGGTGTGCATGGACGCCCGGGCCAAGCTGAAGGCCCATCCCGTTACCGGCGCGGGGCTTTCCGCGTATGGCACGATGATTCTGGTCAACATCGTCAACGGCGTGGGCGGAATGCCCGTGGCGAATGGCCGCGACGGCGCCTGCTACGCCGATGCGGACGACATCTCCGGCGAGTCCCTGACTGCAAAGCACCTGATCCGCAACAAGGGCTGCTTCGGCTGTTCCATCGGCTGCGGCAGACTGACGGAAATCAAGTCCGGGCCTTACAAGTCCCAGGGTGAAGGCCCAGAATACGAGGCCGGCTGGTCTTTCGGTGCGGACTGCAAGATCAACGATCTGGGCGCCGTGTGTGACGCGAACTTCATGTGCAACCAGTATGGCATTGACCCCATCACCATGGGTTCCACCATCGCCTGCGCCATGGAACTGTACGAAATGGGCGCGATTCCAGAGGAGGACATCGGCTTCCCGCTGCGCTTCGGTGATGCCGCGGCCATGGTCAAGGCTACCGAGATGACCTGCAAGGGCGAGGGCTTTGGAAAGATCATGGGTCTGGGCTCCTACCGTATGGCCGAGAAATATGGCCATCCTGAGTTGTCCATGTCTGTCAAGAAACAGGAAATGCCCGCATACGACGGCCGCGCCATCCAGGGAATCGGCCTGGAATACGCCACGTCAAACCGCGGCGGCTGCCATGTGCGCGGCTACATGATTTCCCCGGAGGTTCTGGGAATTCCTCTGGCCATGGACCCGCTGGTAACAGAAGGCAAGCCGGCGCTGCTGAAGACCTTTCAGGATCTGACCGCGCTTTGCGACGCGACCGGTATCTGCCTGTTCACCACCTTCGGCATGGGTCTTCCCGAGATTGCCGGGATGTACCGTGAGGCAGTGGGCAGCGACGAATCCGACGAGGAAGTCCTGCTTAAGGGCGAGCGCATCTGGAATCTGGAAAAGCAGTTCAACGTCGCCGCCGGTGTGGAGAAGGATACGCTTCCCCCGCGTCTGCTGCGGGAGAAGCTGCCCAACGGTCCCGCCGAGGGAAAAGTCAACGAGCTGCACACCATGCTCAAGGAGTATTATGCCGCGCGCGGCTGGGATGAGGAAGGAATTCCAACAAAGGAAAAATTGACGGCCCTGAAGTTAAACTGACGGCAACTGACCGGAAGCGGCTCCGCCCGCTTCCGGTCGGACACACAACGTCCCCCAATATCCATGAGTTTGGAGATAAAGAATGACGGTAAAATTTTTTGCATATCTGCGGGATCCGGATTATGCCGGCTGCAGGGAAATCACTTGGCCGGGCTGCGCGGACGTGCTGCAGCTGGGAAGAGAATTAAGCACCCGCTTCGGGCAGAAATTCCACGATGAATTCTTTGCCGAAGGAGAGACGGAACTTGGGGAACGGGTTATCGTGATGGTAAACGGCCGCAGGGTGGAGTTTCTGAGCGGGATTCATACGCCCCTCCGGGACGCGGATCTGATTCAGATTTTCCCTGTGGTGGCCGGTGGATAAAATTAAATTGGAAAGGCGGTGAGGTCTGTGCAGATATCCATGGAGGAAATTGAGGAGGTTCTGCGCAGCTATCCCCGTGAACAGCGCTACTCTCTGGCCATTATGCAAGATCTGCAGCATCGGTTTAATCACATTCCCAGGGAGGGAATGGAAGCACTGGCGGAATACCTGAGCTGTCCGCTGTCCGTGCTCTACTCAATGGCGACCTTTTACAAGGCTCTGAGTCTCAAACCCAAGGGCAAACATATCATCAAGCTCTGCGACGGTACAGCCTGTCACATCCGGGGAGCCGGGAGCCTGATCGGCGGCATTACGCGGCTGCTGGGCATTCAGGCCGGTGAGACAACGGAGGACGGACTGTTTTCGCTGGAGCTGGTCAATTGTCTGGGCTCCTGCGCCCTGGCCCCCGTCATGGTGGTGGACGGAACCTATTACGGCAAGATGACCATGGAAAAATTGCCGGCCGTTCTCAACTCGTACCGGGAGGAGGCGAAGGCGCAATGAGAACCATACGGGTCTGCTGCGGCACCGGATGCCTTGCCAATGGCAGCGCAAAAGTCGCCGCCGAATTTGAGCGGCTGATTGCTGCGCAGGACGCCGACGCAAAGGTAGAATGCACGGTCAAGCGCACCGGCTGCAACGGCTTTTGCGAAAACGGGCCGCTGGTTACCATCATCCCCGATCAGATTTCCTATTACCACGTAAAAGAGGGTGATGTCGCAGAGATCCTTGAAAAAACCATTGCCAACGGCGAACCGGTGGAGCGCCTGCTCTACAAGAATGACAAGGGCGAGCGGGTCAGAAGTCAGGCGGACAATCCCTTCTACGTACCGCAGATGAAAATTGCCCTGCGCAATATCGGCAAAATCACGCCGGACAACGTGGACGATTATCTGGCGACCGGGGGCTATGAAGGGCTGAAAAAGGCCCTGACCATGACGCCGGATGAAATCATAACCGAACTGGAAAAATCCGGCCTGCGCGGCCGCGGCGGTGCGGGCTTCCCCACCGGGCGCAAATGGCGCACAGCCGCGGGCTATAACGTTTTTCCAAAGTATGTTGCCTGCAACGGCGATGAGGGTGACCCAGGCGCCTTTATGGACAGAAGCGTTCTGGAGGGCGATCCTCACAGCGTTCTGGAGGGTATGGCCATCTGCGCTCTGGCCATTGGAGCGGAAGAGGGCTTCCTGTATATCCGCGACGAATATAATCTTGCCGTCCAGAATGTCAAAGCGGCCATTGCCGCTGCAGAGGCTCGCGGCATCATCGGGGACAATATCCTGGGCTCAGGGAAAAGGCTGAAACTGTCCGTCGTCCGAGGCGGCGGTGCGTTTGTCTGCGGTGAATCCACTGCGCTGATGGCGTCCATCGAAGGGCGCGTGGGCGAACCGCGGGCGAAATACATCCGTTCCGTGCAGCGTGGGCTGTGGAATCAGCCCACGGTACTCAATAATGTGGAGACGCTTGCCAACGTCCCTTACATCATTACTCACGGCGGCGACCATTACGCGTCCGTGGGTACGCAGGGCAGCAAGGGTACCAAGGTGTTTGCTCTGGTGGGTAAGGTCAAGCGCACCGGGTTGGTAGAGGTACCGATGGGGACGACGCTGCGCCACCTCATTTTTGATATCGGGGGGGGCATTCAGGGCAACCGTGCGTTCAAAGCCGTCCAGACAGGCGGGCCCTCCGGGGGCTGTATCCCCGCCTCCCTGCTGGATTTGCCGGTTGATTTTGACACGCTGACCAGCTACGGCGCCATGATGGGTTCCGGCGGCATGATCGTCATGGATGACCGAAGCTGCATGGTGGAAGTTGCCCGGTATTACATCAAGTTTTTGTCCGAGGAGAGCTGCGGCAAGTGTACGCCGTGTCGGGAAGGCCTGCGGCACATGCTGAAGATTCTGACGGACATCTGTGAAGGCAGGGGCAGGATGGAAGACCTTGACACGCTGGAATCCCTGGGTGAAATGCTGAAGGACAGCTCTCTGTGCGCCCTGGGCAAGTCCGCGCCGAACCCTGTTTTGACAACGCTGAAATATTTTCGTGACGAATACGAGGCCCACATTCTGGAACACCGCTGCCCCGCCGGCGTATGCACGAAGCTGACCTCGTTTGAAATTGACGCCGATGCCTGCAAGGGCTGCTCTGCCTGCAAACGCGCCTGTCCCGCCGACGCCATTTCCGGTGAAGTGAAAAAGCCGCATCACATTGATCCGGCCAAGTGCATCGTCTGCGGCAGTTGCCGTGAGGCGTGCAAATTCGGCGCGATTATAACGAAAGGCAGGGACGCTGAATGATCGTAACGATAAACGGAAAGCCGTGTGAATGCGAAAAGGGAGAATTCCTGCTGCAGGTCGCCCGGCGCAACGGCATTGAAATTCCGACGCTCTGCCACCACGAGAGTCTGCCGGGTCAGGGCTGCTGCCGGCTTTGCATTGTGGAGGTTATGGAGCGTGGCCGCGGCAAGATTGTCGTATCCTGCGTATACCCCGTGGAACGGGAATGCGAGGTTCTGACTGACAGCGAGAAAGTTCGCCGCCAGCGCGGCCTGATCCTAACACTGCTGCACAAGCGCGCGCCGGACAGCGAGGTCATTGCGGAGCTGTGCGAAAAATACAACGCGCCCGAAATGCCCAGGCTGCTATCTGCCGAAGCCGGAAAATGCATCATGTGCGGACTGTGTGTCCGGGCCTGCAGCGAGCTGAGCGTCGGCGCCATCTCCACCGTGAACCGAGGGATCACCAAAGAAATCGCAACGCCCTATCATGAGCCCAGTAAAGTCTGCGTGGGCTGCGGAAGCTGTGCTTACGTCTGCCCCACCGGCGCCATAGACATTCTGGAAACCGATTCCACCCGCACAATCTGGAACAAGACCTTCCGACTGGTTCACTGCGAGCGCTGCGGGAAAGTGCTCGGTACGCAGGAAGAGCTGGCATTGGCCGCAGAAAAATCGGGACAGGAGCCGGACACCTTGTGTGAAGCCTGCCGCGAGGAGAAAATGGCGCAGGTACTTGCTCAAACCTACGGTGATTGAAATCCGCAGAGATTCAATCTGCAAAGGGCGGCGCGGGACGCCGCGTCGCCCT
>QKDF01000017.1 GCA_003245395.1 Clostridia bacterium | reverse complement strand
ATCTGCTGGTGAAAAAAATCGTCCGCCATCCACTGGGACGCACCGCCGGAACGCTGATTGTCGCCGGGGGCTTGGGCAATATTCTCGACCGGGTGCGCTTGGGCTATGTGGTGGACATGTTCAATTTCCAGTTCATCACCTATCCCGTGTTCAACGTTGCGGACATCTGCGTGGTGTCCGGATCGATTCTGGCGGCGATTTACTATCTGTGGTTTTACGAAAAATACGATAAAAAGGTGAAGGAATGAAAACGCTGACGCTGCGGGCCGAGGGCGATTCCGGGCGTCTGGATGCGTGGCTCTCCGCCCAGGTGGAGGGTCTGACCCGTTCCGCCGCCGCGCGGCTGGTGGAGGAGGAGCATGTCACCGTGGACGGAAAGTATCCGCCCAAAAGCTGCCGCCTTTACGGCGGCGAGACGGTGACGGTGACGCTGCCCGATCCGGAGCCGACAGAGGCGCAGCCCGAGGATATTCCGCTGGATGTGGTATACGAGGACGCGGACGTGATCGTGGTCAACAAACCAAAGGGACTGGTGGTACACCCTGCCCCCGGACATCCGGACGGCACGCTGGTCAACGCCCTGCTTCACCACTGCGGAGACTCCCTCTCCGGCATCGGCGGGCAGCTGCGCCCCGGCATCGTCCATCGGATCGACCGGGACACCTCTGGCCTGATTATCGCTGCCAAAAACGATGAGGCCCATCAGAAGCTGGCGGCGCAGCTGACGGATCACTCCCTGGCCAGAACATACGAGTGTGTGGTGGTTGGGAACCTGAAGGAGGACTCCGGTACTGTGGACGCCCCCATTGCACGCAGTCAGTCGGATCGGAAAAAGATGGCTGTGGCGTCCGGCGGACGGCGTGCGGTGACACACTGGGAGGTGCTGGAGCGGTATCCCGGATTCACCTACGTGCGCTGCCGGCTGGAGACGGGCCGAACCCATCAGATCCGGGTGCATATGGCCTATCTGGGCCATCCCATTCTGGGGGACACGGTGTACGGCGCGAAAAAGGCGGTGCCGGGCCTGACGGGGCAGTGCCTCCACGCGGCAGGGCTTCGGTTCCGTCACCCCCGCACGGGGGAGACGGTGGAGCTTTCCTGCCCGCTGCCGGAGGAGTTCATCCGCCAGCTTGAAAAGCTACGGGCAAAGCAGTAGGGACGGAGAGTCTCCCTTATCGTGGATTATCAAAAGGAGGAACCTCTGTGGGAGAATTGGCAAAGCTGCCTAATATCGGATCTGTGGTGGAGGAGCAGCTCATTTCGGTGGGCATTGAAACGCCTGAAGCTCTACAGGCGGCCGGTGCGGAAGGGGCATGGCTGAAAATACGCGCCGTGGATGCATCCGCGTGTATTCACCGGCTGTATGCGCTGGAGGGGGCGATCAGCGGTGTACGGAAAAGTGACCTGTCTGCCCAACGCAAGGCGGAATTAAAACAATTTTATAATCAATATAAGTAAGAGAGGGCAGAATGCCCTCTCTTTTTTGCACATCGCCTTGTGCGGTTTCCTCTTTTGTGCTATGATATTTCAGTTAGAATATCGAAATTTGGAGGATCTGATACTTGGAGCGGAACAACGTTTTAATTGCCCCGGAGGAGATTGAACGCCAGCGGGGATTTACGGATAAAATTCGGCAGATGTTTGCCGGGCGCAATGCCCATCCGGTGGCCTGTGTGGATACGTTTGGCTGCCAGCAGAATGTGGCCGACGGACAGCGGCTGCAGGGGATGCTCTCCGAGATGGGCTTTACCTTCACCGACCGGCCGGAGGCGGCGGATCTGGTTCTGCTCAACACCTGCGCCGTTCGGGAGCACGCCGAGCAGCGGGTATTCGGCAATCTGGGCATTCTGACCCATACCAAGCGGGACAACCCCGAGCAGGTGATCTGCCTGTGTGGCTGCATGGCCCAGGAGGAGCGTGTGGCGAATCGGGTAAAGGATTCCTACCGCCATGTGGATCTGGTATTCGGGCCCCACGCGCTGTGGAAATTCCCGGAGCTGCTGTGGCAGGTGTACGAGAGTCATAAGCGGGTGTTTTCTGTGGCAGACGAGCACGGTTCCATCGCTGAAGGGCTGCCGGTGGTGCGGGAAAAGGGCGTCAAAGCCTGGGTCTCCATCATGTATGGATGCAACAACTTCTGCACCTACTGCATCGTGCCCTATGTCCGGGGCAGGGAGAGATCCCGTCTGCCGGAGGCGGTACTGGCCGAAGTGCGGGAGCTGGTCGAGGCAGGTTATAAGGATATTACCCTGCTGGGGCAGAACGTCAACTCCTATGGCAATGATCTGGGAATCGGGTATGATTTTGCCGATCTGCTGGCCGAGATTGATAAAATCCCGGGAGATTACTGGATTCGCTTTATGTCCAGCCACCCCAAGGATGCCACGAAGAAGCTCTTCGACACCATGGCGGCCAGCCGCCATGTGGCCCGGCAGCTGCACCTGCCCTTCCAGTCCGGCAATGACCGGGTGCTGCAGGCGATGAACCGCCGCTATACCCGGGCTCAATATCTTGATTTGATCAATTATGCCAAGTCTGTCATGCCCGGTCTGGTGCTGACTTCCGATGTGATCATCGGATTTCCCGGGGAGACGGAGACTGAGGCAATGGAAACCATCTCCTTGGTGGACGAGGTTGGCTTTGACGCCCTGTTCACGTTTATTTATTCGCCTCGACCCGGGACAAAGGCGGCCGAGCTGCCCGATCCAGTGCCGCGGAGCGAAAAGCAGAAATGGTTTGATCATTTGCTGGAGGTGCAGAACGCCAACTCCGCTCGGCTCCACGCCGCCTATGTGGGGAAGACGCAGCGGGTACTGGTGGATGGGACCGGCGACGATGAGAACTTCCCCCTCACGGCCCGGACTGAGGGAAACCGGCTGGTGCGCCTGCGGGGAGACGAGTCGCTCATCGGCACATTTTGCAACGTAAAAATTACGGACAGCAACACCTGGGCTTTATATGGGGAGGTAGAAATATGAAATTTATCACTCTTCTGGAGAACACTTCCTGCCGTGCAGACCTGGGCCATGTCCATGGCCTGAGCCTGTATGCCGAAACCATGGACCACAAGCTGCTCTTTGATATGGGTCCGAACACCGCTTTTGCCAATAATGCCAAGGTGCTGGGCGTGGATCTGGCCGCTATGGACACGGCGGTGCTGTCCCACGGACACTATGACCACGCAGGTGGCCTGGCGGCGTTCTTGGCCCAAAATCCCACCGCGAAGGTGTATCTTCACAAGGCGGCGCTGGGGTCGTACTATGCCGTTGACCCTGGACAAAAGCCGGAATTCATCGGCGTGCCGGAGGCCGCCAAGCAGTATGCGGATCGCTTTGTCTTTGCCGGGGATGAACTGGTGATCGACAAGACGCTGCGGCTGTTCTCCGACGTAAAGACGGCGGATTACCGTTCCCACGCCAACGACAAGCTGCGAGAAAAGCAGGGAGAGGACTATCCCATGGACCGCTTCCTCCACGAGCAGAACCTGCTGATTACAGAGGGCGGCAAGGCCGTGCTGCTGGGCGGCTGTGCGCATCGGGGCATCGTGAACATTCTGCGCCGGGCGGAGGAACTGCTTGGCCGAGCGCCGGACGCGGTGTTTGCGGGCTTTCACCTGTACAATCCCGGCACCGGCGAACCGGAGCCCCGGGAGCTGATCGAGGCCGTGGGCCGGGAGCTGGCGGCGCGGAAGGATACCGTGTATTACACCGGCCACTGCACCGGACATGAGGCCTATGCCATTTTGAAAGAGCAGCTGGGCGACCGCATTCAGCCCATGACCGGCGGTGCCGTTTACGAGATTTAAGCCGGAAGCGGTGGATCACGCCGCCCATATAGAAAGAAAGGCTCCCGAACCGGCGGAGCCGCGTTCGGGAAGGAGACGGAGCCATGGCGGAACTGACCCCCATGATGAAGCAGTACATGAAAATCAAGGAGGACAACCAGGACGCGATCCTCTTTTTCCGCCTGGGCGATTTCTATGAGATGTTTGCCGAGGATGCCCGCATTGCATCCCGGGAACTGGACCTGACTCTGACCTCCCGGGACAAGGACCCCAACAAGGCACCTGAAGACAAGGTGCCCATGTGCGGAATTCCGTATCACGCCAGCGACGCGTACATCGCCCGACTGATCGCCAAGGGGTATAAAGTGGCCATCTGTGAGCAGATGGAGGACCCCGCCACGGCCAAGGGCCTGGTGGAGCGGGACATCATTCGTGTGGTGACGCCCGGTACGGTCATCGACGCGGCCTGTCTGGACGAGAAGGCATGCAACTATCTGTGCGGTATATATTTTGACTCCCGGAACGCCGGGGCGGCGTTCTGTGACATGTCCACCGGCGAGACCCATCTGACAGCCTTTTCCGGTAAGGATCGCCTGGAGCATGTAGTGAACGAGCTGGGGCGCTTTTCCCCGGCGGAGGCGGTGCTCAGCGACGGGGCCTTTTCTCAGGACGGCCTGCGGGCGGTGCTGACGGAAAAGTTCAATTGCCGGGTGGAAAACGGCGGTGTGGCCCGGTTTGCCCTTCCCACGGCGGAAAAGAACATCCGTCGTCAGTTTGGGGAGGAAGCATGGAAGCAATTGCCCGCCAACAACCCGGCGGCAGCTATGGCGCTGGGCGGATTGCTGCAGTATCTTTACGAGACACAAAAGGTTGACCTGACGCACATCCGCGAGCTGGATTATTACGAACAGGGCCGGTTCATGGAACTGGACTTGACGGCCCGGCGCAATCTGGAACTGACGGAAACGCTCCGTGCCAAGGAGAAAAAGGGAAGCCTGCTGTGGGTGCTGGACAAGACCCGCACCCCCATGGGCGGGCGAATGCTGCGGGGTTGGCTGGAACGGCCGATGCTGTCGGTGACCGCCATCTGCAAGCGCAGTGCCGCCGTGGAGGCTCTGGTGACGGACACCATCGCCAGAGAGGAGCTCATCGCCGCCATGAGCGGCATAGGGGATGTGGAGCGTCTGGTGGGCCGCATTACCTACGGCACCGCCGGTGGACGGGACATGCTCTCCCTTCGCTCTGCCATCGAACGGCTGCCCGCCATCGCGGCGCAGCTGGCGGCTTTTTCGGCGGGACGGCTTCGGGAACTGACGCAGGAGATGGACCCACTCGCGGACATCGGGCAGCGTATTGCGGACATCATCTGCGACGACCCGCCTTTCTCTGTGCGGGAGGGCGGCTTCATCCGGGACGGTTGTGACGCCGAAGTGGACCGGCTGCGGGGGATTCTCTCCGGCGGCAAGGGCGTCATCACAGAGATGGAGGCCCGGGAGAAGGAAAAAACCGGCATCCGGACGCTGCGCATCGGCTATAACAAGGTGTTCGGCTATTACATCGAAGTATCCAAGTCCTTCACGGACAAAGTGCCGGAGGATTATATCCGCAAGCAGACCACCGTGAACGGCGAGCGGTACATCACTCAGGAGCTCAAGGATCTGGAGCATGAGATTCTCACCGCCTCCGAGCGGGTAACGGCTCTGGAGTTTCAGATTTTCACCCGGCTGCGGGAGGAGATCACCGCCGCGGCCTCCCGCATCCAGCGCACTGCCGCCGCCGTAGCGGAGACGGACGCGCTGTGCTCCCTGGCGGCCGTCGCGGTGCGCGGCGGCTACTGCCGTCCGGACGTGGATGAGTCCGGTGTCATAGAAATTCGCGCCGGACGCCATCCGGTGGTGGAGCAGGTGCTCAAAGATGAGCTGTTTGTCCCCAACGATACATTCATGGGCGAAAAAGAGGATCGGGTGGCCATCATTACCGGTCCCAATATGGCCGGTAAGTCCACATACATGCGCCAGGTGGCACTGATTGTCCTGATGGCCCAAATCGGCAGCTTTGTCCCCGCCGCAGGGGCGCACATCGGCGTGGTGGATCGGATTTTCACCCGCATCGGCGCCAGCGACGACCTCTCTGCGGGACAGTCCACCTTCATGGTGGAAATGACAGAGGTGTCGGATATCCTGCACCATGCCACGAAAAACAGCCTGCTGATTCTGGATGAAATCGGCCGGGGTACCTCCACCTTTGACGGCATGGCCATTGCCCGGGCGGTACTGGAATACTGCGCCGATCCGAAGAAGCTGGGGGCCAAAACGCTGTTTGCGACCCATTATCATGAGTTGACGGAGCTGGAGAACACGCTGCCCGGAACGGTAAATTACAACATTGCCGTCAAAGCGCGGGGAGAGGACATTATTTTCCTGCGGAAAATTCTCCCCGGCGGGGCCGACCGCAGTTACGGCATCGAGGTGGCCAAGCTGGCCGGACTGCCGGATAAGGTGGTTCAGCGGGCAAAGACCGTTCTTGAAGAACTGGAACGGGAAAACGGCGTGCAGTATACCGCGCCCAGGCAGGAGCGGGAGCAGGTCTCCCTGGATGCCCTGCGGGAGGGAGAGGTGCTGGATGCGCTGCGCCGCTGCCAGCCGGACACCTTGACCCCGATTGAGGCCATGGGCCTTTTGTATGAGCTTCGGCAGAAGCTGCGCTGAGTGCGAATCCCTAAAGAGAAAAGCAGGAGGTCATTCATGGCCAAGTCGAAATCAACCGCCTATCTGTCCCAAGGCGAATTGGTAGGCGGAACCATCTTTTTTGTCATCTATCTGCTGGTGCTGCCCTTTGCCACCGCGCCGGCGTTCCGGCTGCTGGAAACGCTGCTGGGAACGGACATTTCCACCGGGCTGCAGAACACAATTTACTACTATCTGCTCTTTGCCGTGACGCTGATTCTATTTCATGGACTGGTGGGCAGGACGTCCCGAAATTTGGTGGAGAACTTCGGTACCGCCGCAAAAGTGCTTTTGGCGGGACTGGTAGCTCTGTACGGGCTCAATGAGCTGGTCTACCGCGTGACCCACGCGCTGGTTGGCAATCAGACAAATCTGAACGATCTGTCCATCAGCGCCCAGATCGACGCGGCGCCGCGGACGACGCTGCTGATCGTGATTTTCCTCGCCCCCTTTGTGGAAGAGGTGCTGTTCCGTGGGTTGGTTTTCGGCGGCCTGCGGACGAAAAGCCCTGTGGTGGCATATCTGGTCTCCTGCCTGCTGTTTGCGTTCGTCCATGTGTGGCAGTTCGTACTGGTCAACCATGATATAACGTATTTCTGGCTGATGGTGCAGTATCTGGTGCCGGGATTGGTGCTGGCCTGGGCCTATGACCGGTCAGGGACGCTGTGGAGCGCCATCGGCCTGCACGCGGCGGCCAATGCCCTGTCCGTATGGGCAATCCGGATGTAAGAACGATTTCTAAGCGGTGTTTGCAATTTGGAAAGGATAGAATCATGCCCCACATTCAACAACTGGATTCTCATGTGGCCGACCTGATCGCGGCCGGCGAGGTGGTGGAACGGCCCGCCAGCGTGGTCAAAGAGCTGGTGGAAAACGCCATCGATGCGGGTGCCGCCGCCGTGGCGGTGGAAGTCCGCAACGGCGGGATGCGCCTGATTCGGGTGACGGACAACGGCTGCGGCATTGCGCCGCAGGAACTGCCCACCGCTTTTCTTCGCCACGCCACCAGCAAGCTGCGCAGCGAGGAGGATTTAGGCAGGATCGGAACCCTGGGCTTCCGGGGTGAAGCGCTGGCAGCCATCTCTGCCGTCAGCCGCTTGGACATATCCACCTGCCAACGTGAGAGCGAGGGCGCTGCCCTGCACCTGGAGGGCGGCGTACCGGAAGCAGTGACGCCCACGGGCACTCCGGAGGGAACCACGATTTTTGTCCGGGATTTGTTTTACAATACGCCCGCCCGCCTGAAATTTATGCGCAAGGATACGGCAGAGACCGCGGCGGTAAACGGCCTGATGCAGCATCTGGCCCTTTCCCATCCGGAGGTGTCTTTCAAGTTCATCAAGGACGATGTGGAGGCGCTCCACACTCCCGGCGACGGAAAACTGGAGTCCGCCGTCTATGCGGCGCTGGGCCGGGACTTCGCCCATGACCTGACAAAAGTGGAGGGACGGAGCGGAGAGATCGCCGTATCCGGCTTTGTGACAAAGCCTTTGCGGGGGCGTGGGTCCCGGGGAATGCAGATGTTCTTTGTGAACGGGCGGTTTATCAAATCGCAGCTGCTTACCGCTGCGCTGGAGGAGGGCTATCGCAATCAGATCATGAAAGGCCGTTTTCCCGGCTGTGTCCTCATGATCTCCATGCCCGTGACGGCGCTGGACGTGAACGTGCATCCAGCTAAAACCCAGGTGAAGTTTGCACGGGAAAAAGAAGTCTTTGACACGGTTTATCATACCGTGCTGGACGCTCTGGCGGCGGACGGCGCGCCTCAACCGGCTGCGACTCGGCCTGCGGAGGTTGTCAATCCCCGGCAGGATTTCTATCAATCCATGGACGCCAAAACCTTCCGGGAGCAGGCGGCTAAGCCCACTGAAACGGTTTCCCAGCCGTTGAAGCAGACTCTTCGGCCTGCTGCGCAGCCCGCTGGCCGGGGGATTTCCGTGGCAGGGCCTGCCCATGACGGATGGGATACGGAGCAGGAGACCCCGGCGCGGGTGTCCGACAGCCATCTGCCAACGGTGGAATATGAGCGATCCCGCCCAGAGGAACGTATTCCTTTGCCGCGGACAGAGGAAAGCGTCCCTGCGGTGCTCCGGACAGTAAAACCCGGCGCCGAAATCCAGACGGGAAAAACTGCGCCTATGGCCGCGGATACAAGTGACTCCGCGTTTAAGGGCGGTGCAGCCGCACCTGCGGCGGAGGGAGAGCGGTCTGCGCCCGCCATGCCGCGCACCTTTGTACCTGCGATTCCCCTGGAACAGCTTCAACTGCCGATACCCGAACAAGCCGCACCGGAACGCGAGACTGTCTGGCGCATTGCCGGGGAGGTGCTCAATACGTATATTGTCTGCGAGGATAGCGATCAGAACGTCTGGCTGATTGACAAGCATGCCGCCCATGAGCGCATCAATTTTGACCGCCTGATGGCGGCAAAGGAACCGCCTATGCGCCAGACGCTGCTCCAGCCTGCGGCGGTGGAACTGGAGCGGGAGGCCGGGGCGCTGTTGCTGGACAACCTGCCGCTTTTGGAGACCTTGGGTTTCTTCTGCGAGGATTTTGGCGGCGGCACGGTGCTGGTGCGGGAGGTGCCCGCGGACTTGGATGCGGAGGACGCTGCCGCCACGCTGGAGGAGCTGGCAGAAGACCTGCGAAAGGGGCGCAATCCCGAAGAACGCCGGGAAGCGCTGCTGCACACGATGTCCTGCAAGGCTGCCATCAAGGCGGGGATGCACAGCGACGAGAGGGAACTGCGGGTGCTGGTGGATCGGGTGCAGAGCGGCGAAATCCAGTATTGTCCTCACGGCAGGCCGGTAAAGGTGAAGCTGAGCCGGTACGAGCTGGAAAAGATGTTCAAACGAGCATAAGCCCGGGGCGGAGACATTCAAAATGATGAAGGACGACCATTTTAAAGAATCGGGAGGAAGCATGACTCCGAAAATTGTCTGCGTGGTAGGCCCCACTGCCACGGGTAAAACCAAGCTGGGCGTGCTGCTGGCCAAACAATATGGCGGGGAGGTGGTCTCCTGTGACTCCATGCAGATCTACCGGGGGATGACCATCGGCACCGCCGCACCCACGGCGGAGGAGATGGACGGCGTGCCCCACCACATGATTGGGGTGGCGGAGCCGGAGGAGAAGTGGTCCGTCGCCCGGTTTGCCGCAGCGGCCACCGCCTGTGTGGAGGATATTTTGGCGAGGAACCGGCTGCCGATTCTGGTGGGCGGTACGGGGCTGTGGCTGGACGCGGTGCTGCGGGGTCACGGGTTCGCGGAGGGTCATGCCGGCGGCGCTGTGCGGGCGCAGCTGCAGAAAGAGCTCTCTGAGGGCGGAATGGAACCGCTGCTGGAGGAGCTGCGCCGGGTAGACCCGGCATCGGCGCAGCGGCTGCATCCGGCGGACGAAAAGCGCATTCTCCGGGCGCTGGAGGTCTGGCGCGGGACTGGTCGGACGATTACGGAGCACAATGACGAGACGCGCAGACTTCCGCCCCGCTATCAATCGGTGAAGATTGGACTGCGGTTTGCGGATCGGGAGGACATGAAACAGCTGATTGACCTGCGCGTGGATGAAATGGTGCGTCAGGGGTTGGCGGAGGAGGTGCGAGCCTTGCTGCTGCGGGGCGTACCGCCAGATTCAACCGCGATGCAGGCTATTGGATATAAAGAGTTTTTAGGCGTGTTGGAAGGAAAGAAAACCGAGGAAGAGGCGATCGCGGAGGTGAAGCTCCGCTCCCGCCAGTATGCAAAGCGTCAACTGACCTGGCTGCGCCGAGACACAGACATCCATTGGATCGAGTGGGAGAAGGGCCGGGATTTTGTCAGAGCCATGCAAATTTCGACCGAAATCCTGTCCGGGAAAGGCTTATCCTAAGCCCATGGCGGACGATATGGACCGCGTCCGCCCAATAAAGAAAAGGAGCGGGACACATATGCAGGGAAAAGCAAACTTACAGGATATTTTTTTGACCCGTGCCCGGCGGGACAAGCTGCCGGTAACCATGTTTCTGATGAACGGATTTCAGCTGCGGGGCTTGATCGTGGGATTTGATGCCTTTGTGGTGGTGCTGGAGAGTGAAGGCAAGCAGCAGATCATTTACAAGCACGCAATCTCCACCATCGTACCTATGCACGCTGTGGATCTGACGGAAGAGTAACCCGATTCGGCTGCGCTGCCGAAGGAGCTTACAACGGAGAGACAAAAGAGGTTCAATATGAAAAGCAATCCTTCCGAGGAGAAAAGCGGGTCCCCCGGAACAAAAATTTTAATGGCCGTGGTGTGTCTGGCGGTGCTGACCTATTTTGGGATTCAGCTTTATCGTTATTTCGCCGATCCCCTGGTTACCGCTCTGGCCTATACCTATCAGGTAGAGGTCACCATCTCCGCCACCGGGTATCTGGTGCGGGACGAGCAGGTGCTCACCGGTGACGACAAAGGTCTTCTGCAGCTGGAGTGTGCAGAGGGGGCCCGGGTTGCCGTGGGAGGCACGGTGGCGCAGATATATGCGGATCAGGCATCTCTGGATCGCCAGCAGCAGATCCGTGACCTGCAGGACAAGCTGGATCAGCTCGAATTTGCTGAGGATGCCGCCTCAGGAGATGAGGTTTCTCTAAAGCTGGACAGCCAGATTGTGGAGAATCTGCTGACAATGCGTCAGGCATTGGCGGCTGACCGCCTGGATGTCGCACAGTCCAGTGTCTCGGAGCTCAAAACTCTGGTACTCAAACGGGACTTCACCTATACCGATAAGGACGACGTAAAGAAACAGATTGAGGATCTTACCGCGCAGCTCCAGTCCCTTCAGGCCCAGTCCGCCACCTCCGTTAAAACCATTCAGGCGCCGGCGTCGGGGATTTACTCTGCTGTGGTGGACGGGTATGAGTCTGTTTTGACGCCGGATTCGCTGGAAAATCTGACGCCTTCAGCGCTGAGCAGCCTGCAGCCCTCTGGGGAAAGCAGTGATCTGGGGAAGCTGATCCTAGGAGACAACTGGTATTTTGCCGCTGTGCTGACCTCTGCCCAGGCAAAAGAACTGACAAAAGGCAGAAGCGAGACGCTGCGCTTTGCCAAGGGCGTGGATATAGACCTGAACGTCACGGTGCAGTCCATCAGTGACGAGGAAAAAGACAGGGTTGTGGTAGTGTTCCGTGGTAATACATATTTGCCGCAGCTGA
>QKDF01000276.1 GCA_003245395.1 Clostridia bacterium | reverse complement strand
TCCCTGCCGTATTGCCCTTTTTATGTAATTTCCACTTTTTCTATCTCATTATTTTTTACATAAATTGGTTGTATTTTATTCCAAAAAGTGCTAAAATCGCTCTATGCTATTACTGGAACTCAAGGGGAGGCGGAGCATCGTGCATCCTTTGCACAAGGAAACATTCACGGGTATCTGCGCAAAGAAAGTTCCCGGCTTTTTTTTGCTCTCAATGCTTATTTTTCACGTTTCTCAGGCTCTGTTCTGCCTTGTAATTCACTTTCAAAATCTTTTTACGTTAAATTTAATCGCTTTTTGTATTGACTTTGGCCTGTTGCTGCTCAGCCAGAAACACCCCATTCCGGCTGTGCTGTTGGGAGAGCTGGAGCTGTGTATTTTTTCCGTGACCGCCACCATACTTTCAGATTGGGAAGCAGGGTTTTACTTGCTGCCGCTGGGAATGCTGGGCGCAGGCTATTTCCTCTCCAATTCTGTCAAAAACGGTTCAGGTACCGTCATGCAGGCAATCAATCTGCTGACACTCATCGTTCTTCCGCTGGTCAGAAGACAATTTCCCATCCCGTTTGAGGAATTTTTCCTGTCGAATCCTCCGTCATCTCATCTTTTCTTCTGGAATCTGTCAGTCTGTGCTGTACTTGCACTGCTGTCCACGCATCTGTTTCGCTCTTCTCTGTGGTCATACAACTGTAAGCTGGAAGAACGCAATCAGAATCTGGAGTATATGGCGGTTCACGATCCGCTCACGGGCCTGCATAACCGCTGGACCGTCACCGAGGCGCTTTCCCGGTGCAAAGAGCAGTCCGACCAATCCGGTATCCCATTTTCAGCAGCCTTGGCGGATGTGGACGATTTTAAAGAATTCAATGACCGGTTCGGCCACTGCTTTGGCGATCAGGTTCTTGCCACCCTGGCCGAATCCGTGCGGCACAGCATCGGCCGGGAGGATTTTGCCTTTCGTTGGGGCGGCGAGGAACTTTTGTTCCTGTTCCCTTCCACCAGTAAAACCAATGCAAAACGAGCACTGCTCCGAATCCAGCAAGACATCCGCTGTATTTCAGCCCTGAATCCTCCCGGGTGTCAGGTGACGCTGACTTTCGGACTGTGCGAATATCTTCCAGGGCAAACAACGGATCAGCTTCTGACTCTGATTGACCGAAAATTGTATCAGGGGAAAGCGCAGGGTAAAAACTGTATCGTGGACTGATCTCTTTATCCGCTTTCCAGCTTGGGCCTCCCGCATATAAAAAAACAGAGCCGCAACCGGCTCTGTTTTTTTATGCAATTAAAGTGAAAAATCCTCTTTACAGAGATTTGACGAACTGCTCAATCCGGTTCAGACCCTCTTTGAGCATCTCATCGCTGTAGCAGTAGGAAAGGCGCATGTATCCTTCCGTGCCGAAATACACGCCCGGAACCAGCCCCACAAGACCTTCCTTAAGCATCTTCGTGCAGAAAGTTACGGAATCCATACCGAATTTCTCGATATTGATAAACATATAGAACGCACCTTCCGGCTCCTGTACCTCCAGGCCCATCTCCTGCAAACGACCGTAGACATACGCTTTGCGCCGGTGGAAAATCTCCATATCCGCCGTGTTATCATACTCCAGCGCAGCCATACAGGCAGGCTGCACAAAGGCCGGAACGGACACCACGCTGTATTGATGCATGATCTGAATACGATCCAGGATAGGAGCGTCGGCCATCAGATAGCCGATCCGCCACCCGGTCATGGCATAGGGCTTGGAGAAGCTCTGGATGATGATGACGCGGTCCCGCATATCTTCATATGCCGAAAAGCTCATATAATCTTCCACGTAGATCAGCTGGCGGTACACCTCATCGCACAGGACAAAAATCGGCAGGTCCTTCAGAACCTCATGAATTCCGTCCAGCGTCTTTTTGGTATAGATGCAGCCGGTGGGATTATTGGGAGAAGTAAGAATAATCGCCTTGGTCTTGGGCGTAATGGCGGCCTTGAGCTGCTCCGGATCGATCTGGAAATGATTTTTTTCGGTGGGCAGTGCCACAGGAACGCCGCGGCAAAGCTGGGTGATGGACTCATACAGGCTGAACGCAGGCGTGGGGATAATCACCTCATCGCCGGGATTTAAAATTGCAAACAAGGAGGTGAACAGCCCCTCGGTAGCGCCGATGGTCGTAATGATTTCCTCGGTGGAATAATGCAGGCCATGCTTGCGAGCCTCAAATTCGGAGATGGCTTGCAGCATTTCGGGCTTGCCGTTTCCGGGAGGATAGTGGGTATCGTTGTTGTCCAGAGCCCGCTTTGCAGCCTCCTTGACAACCTCCGGGGTATTCAAATCCGGCTCGCCAATCGTCAGCTGTACCGCACCCGGGGTAGCTTTCACCAGTCCGGTAAACTGCCGGATACCGGAGAGCTCCACGCCCAGCACAGCGCTGTTCAGGGTCAGTTCCATGGGTTCACACTCCTTCATAATATTCCAGATCAGTATATCGATTTATATAAAAAAAGTCAACGCCGCATTTGAACAAAAGCCGACAGCAAAAGCCGCCGTTTCCAAAGGGAAACGGCGGCTTTTGGCAGTTTTGTTTCACGGTGCCGAGGTCTGATCTGCGCTCGCTCCCGTATTCTGTCCAGCGGGCTGTCCCCCACTCTGCTCCTGCGTAGAGGCTCCCGTATATTCAACGGAGTATGCCTTGACAATGTTGCCGGTTCCCTGGGTATCATAGACAATACTCACCTGATCCCCCGTGTTGATGACCACGGCGTTGGTATCGTCCACAGCACTGATGCTGTAGTAGATACTACCGCCCTGAAGCCGGAAAAAGTACAGGCTGTTTCCATCGATAACCGCTGTGCGGATTTCGGCCACAGTTCCGCTGACCGTATCCTTTTTCGGCTCTGTGACCTCCGTCTGAGAGTCGTCGATCAGATTATTGTTGGCCAGCATCTGCCGATAATTGGCCTCGCAGTCCGCCACGGTCTGCCCGGTGGCCACGATCTGATACTGCTGGACATTTACCATGGCATACATCTTTACCAGCCCGTCATCACCTTTCATGGCCATGAAATAGGTGGGCTGATCGGCGATGTTTAGCAACAGCGGGAAGGTTGCCGTATAGCGCATCTGCTGCACCTGGC
>QKDF01000063.1 GCA_003245395.1 Clostridia bacterium | reverse complement strand
CGGCATACCACTAAAGGAGTATTTACGATTTCAGACGCAGAATGTACAGCTGGTCATTGCCGTCGGGCACAAACAGCAACCTGTCCACAGGAAGACCGTCCTCATCCGGCACCCAGCAGATGAACTGCCGCCGTTCGTCGGCGATCCGGGCCAGACCCTCGGGGCTGTCCACCTCTCGCAGAGCGTTGGCCGATATGGTGGGCAGCGCCAGCAGGCGGAGCATCCGACTGCCGTATTTTTTCCGGATAGTGCGGAACCGGGCCAGGTCGCTCTCCTGCGCTGTGGGGAGTCGACTGAAAAAGATCAAGAACAGCGCCGCAGCCGCGGCGGCAAAAATTCCCGCCGAAAACAGGGTAATCAGCCAGCCGGACGGCGTCGGACGTATGGCCTGTGTATCCGTGATGGCATTGGACTGCGACAGGGGCTCGCCTTTTGTAATGGTGAACAGGTCGCTGCCCAGCGGAATCTGAACCGAAATGGAAAACGGTTCTTCCGCCGTGCCGTATTCCGTGCGGGCAGTATAGGTACCTTGAAATAGAATATCAACCTCTTTGCTGAGTTTCGTGTTCAAAAGCTGCTCGGCCTGGTCTGTAAAGTTGAGATAGGTATCCAGTCCCAGTGAAACGGTCTGCGAGAGTTTATTCTCGGTCTTGTCTGTGACGGTTGTTTCGGGTACCAGCGGATAAGTACGCTCGTACACAACCTGACGGCTGTTGTCCGTGCTCTGATAGCCCTGAACCACGGCATCCACGCTGTATACCGCGCCGATGTCCGCGGCGCCGTCTCCAAGAAAGTCAGATGAAAACGTGACCTGAATTTGATCCACCAGACTTTTGGCATAGAGCCGTCCTTCCTCCAGTACGCCTTCGGGATAGAGGGAGTTGGGGATCAGGTGCACCTGATAGCTCGCGTCGGCCGTCATGGAGTAGGAATACATGGGTACGGTTTCCTCCGAGACACGGGGAAAGACCGTGCGGACAAGCCCGATGCACATGCCCGTGGCGGCAACTGCCGAAGCACTCAGCAGAAGAATCCAGACCCACCTGCGCATGGGGATCTTTTGAAAACGTTTAATGATCGGTCACTCCCTCCGGTACAGGTTCGTTTTGCTTGAGCCACAGAACGGGCAGCCCCACTTTCGGCACCACATTTTCCACAATCCCGTTTAAATCCTGCGGCTGCACGATGATATCGTCGGGGGACTGGTTGTTATCTCCCTTTGTCTGAAAGGAGACATTCCCGCTCTCGTCGTACAGCACAGCCACAATCCTGTGGGTAATAGAGATATCCTCACGCTTAAAATTGATGATATCGTTTTTGGATAGATGATAGATCTCGTCTTCACTGGAGAATTTTCGGATCAAAACCGCGTCGCCGGGCTGGATCAGCGGCTCCATACTGCCGGTGAGTACCACGGAGGGGTAGATGGGAAAAACGCCTGAGACAAACCAGGCAAAAGCCACGGAGAGAACCAGCGCAGCAATAAAGGGCCCCATGGGCTCCTGACTTCGTGTGGGTTGCCCGTTGGAGAGTATCCGGTGCTGCTCCAGCACCGCGAGCAACAGAAATACGGGGACCAGCGTTCCCAGCGCACAGTCTCCGATCCAGGGCAGCGAGGGCAAAAAGGGAAACAGGTATTGAAAGGCCGAAAGGCTTCCGAAATATGTAAGAGAGGCTGCGGCGCCTCCGCAGAAAACCAGACCGGCTGC
The DNA here is from genome assembly GCA_003245395.1 of Clostridia bacterium. Taxonomy (GTDB): domain Bacteria; phylum Bacillota; class Clostridia; order Oscillospirales; family Oscillospiraceae; genus Oscillibacter. Next base: position 1,417 of record QKDF01000063.1, on the reverse strand, counting down.
AAGGCAGTTATCCGCAACAAGCGGTAAAAACTCTCCCGCAAGATAAGCGCCCCAGTCTTTCCCGGACTGGAGAACCGACAGCTTTGTAAAATTGATCCCCACCAGACAGAAGCCCACCGTAATTCCCACAATCCAGCCCACGGAATGTTTTTTTCGGCAGGCGGTTGCGATGGTATGGGCACGGATCAGTTCCCGCGCAATCAGCGGGGGGAAAAACACAAAGAAATTCCGGATGATTCCAAGCGGAGAGAGGTCGTATGGAGTCGCGGCAATATCCTGAAGCAAAAAGCCCACACCGAAACGCAGGGCGAGAAAAATTGCCGAACCGGCCAGCGCCGTACTTCGGAATTGCTCCCTGGATCGGAGCCTGCCCGGGCTGTGTACCTGGGGGAAAAGCACCAGCGCAATCAGAATTACCCCAATCCAGTAAAAAGGAAACGGATTTACTGGGAGCTTGTCCAACAGAAGACTTGTTCCGGGCAGAACCGGAACAAGCTTTCCCAAAATCAGCAGCCCGGCCAGACCGGCGGCGCAGGCCGAATACGTTCGCTCAGGCATCGCTTTCAGACTCCACGGGCGTGGACGCCTCGGAAGGGACGTCGGTTGTGGTTCCATGGGATTCTTCTGTATCGGAGGGCGGCGCGTTCTGGGCGTCCGCGCTCTGCCCTGCTGCCTCCGCCCCAGTGGAGACCGCAGGTGTTTCTGCTGTCCCGATGTCCTGCGTCTGGGAACCGGCGGCTTCTTCCGGGGCAGACGGCGCAGAGTCACCGGGTTCGGTTGATTTGTCGGCGTTCAGCTTCGACTGCTCCGGCGAGGCCACCTTCAAAGCGCTAGACTGCTTCTCTTCCGTGACTGGCTCCAGACCCGTGATGTGTATGGTCGCGTTACGCTGAAAGGTTACCGTCCAGTCTGCATCAAGCTGCGCAGTCCAATAGGCGCGGACAGCCGTGGTGAGTGCCAGCGCGGACAAAACGAAGACGATCAGCAGCTTAAGCTTAAAATACGCGGATTTAAACATCATAAGACCCCTTTCGGACGGCGGCTGCGTGCCGCCTGTGCCATCAGCGGCTCTGTTCCACTGAAATGGGCAGATCAAAGGAATACGTGATTTCCAATTGTGCCTGAAGAGTTTCCGTTTTCTGGTCAACCACAGTGTTCGGATTGTCGGGCAGGCTGTCGGCGCTGAGTGTGAGATCAGGTAGATTATTAAGCAATGCACCCGGGTCTTTCAGCGTTAAATAATAGGTTTCCACAGCTCCGTCTTCTCCGGATTCTGTACTGCGGTATGCGTCCCAGCTCAGTTTCAGAGCGGATTCCCAATCCGCTGGAAGATTATCAATGGAATATGGGATTCCATCGTTCACCAGATAAACAGATTCAGGTATGAAGGTGATCGCAATGGGTTCGTCGGACAGAT
>QKDF01000230.1 GCA_003245395.1 Clostridia bacterium | reverse complement strand
CACTTTCGCAATCACATCATCGCCGGCACCAGGCAGCAGCTGGATCAAATAACCTCCCGCCGCTTTTACGCTCTGGTCGCGGTCCACCAGCACACCCAGCCCGCAGGCGGTGGGAATCTGTTCAGACTCCACGAAGTAAGAGGCCAGATCTTCGGCTATCTCGCCGCCCAACAGCCCCACCGTACCCACATAGGGTTCTTTCATATTTAAATCCCGAATCACGGTCAGGGTTCCCTCGCTGCCTACGGCGGCACCCACATTCAGCTTTCCGTCAGGCCGCAGGGGTAGATTCACCGCAGGATTGTCAACAGTACCCCGGACGTTACCCAGATTGTCGGACACCGCCAGCACAGTACCCAGTGGACCGTTGCCCCGGAACTGCAGCGTCACGCTACTGCCGTCCTCTTTGAGGGCATTGCCCATCATGGACGCCGCCGCAAGAGCCCGACCCAGCGCCGCCGTAGCCACCGGCAGCGTATGGTGGATATTTCGCGCCCGCTCCGTCAGGTCGTGAGTAGAAACCGCCGTCGCCTTCACCATTCCATCGGAGGAAATGGCTCTTACCAATTCATCACGCATTACTTCGCTCCCAATATTACTTTGCCTTACGGCAGTGGAAAATCACCCGGTCCTCTCCAGGGCGCGGGGCACTCCGGCTCAGGTCGCCCGTGACCCACACCTGTTCAAAACCGGCGCGCATAAGCATTTGGCGCAGTTCCGGCTCGTCCCAGGCCCGTTCCCGGTGCTCTTCCTGGCCGCGATCCCAACTGCCGTCCGGCCGTAAGCGGAACAGATCCACCCAATAGGTGCAGATTTTCGTCTTTTCTGAAAACGCAGTCCGCCAGACGCAGTATGTGTCTGGCTTCTCATCAATATACAGTTCTCCGTCCATCCGGCGCAGTTTAAATGGCGTATTAACGTCAAAAATCAGCATTCCTCCGGGCCGAAGCCACCGAAAAACCCTCTCAAACGTCCGCTGCACCGCCGCTGGACGGGTAAGGTAGTTAAGCGCATCCATGGTTGATATCGCGGCATCCACCTTTTCTAGCAGTCGCAGGTGATCCATAGACTGCAGAAGCAGCAGCGGGCGATTTTCCCCGCACAACGCTTCCGCCTTTTGGGCGGCCTGAGTCAACATCTCCTCAGAGTTGTCCACCGCCGTCACCCGATAGCCTCTTTGCGCCAGCAGGCAGGCAATGGTACCGGTACCACAGCCCAGGTCCAGCACAGAGCAGACCGGCTGCCGTTCCTTTTTCAACAGCCGATCCAGATAATTCGCCCGGCGCAGATACCCCGCGTCCGTAGTCAGGGCATCATAGGCCCCGGCCAGTGACTGATACGCACTCATTTCTTCTTCATCCGGGCAAAAACTTTCTCATACCCGCCGGTGCCATAGCTCAGTGAGCGGTTCACCCGGCTGATCGTAGCGCTGGACGCGCCAGTGCGCTCCAGAATATCGTTATAGATCATTCCGTCGCTGAGCAAAGAGGCCACCTCAAAGCGCTGCTCCATGGCCCGAAGCTCCGAAACCGTGCAGAGGTCCTGGAAAAAGTCATAGCACTCCTCCTCGTTCTGAAGCAGCAAAATGGCTTTATACAGGTCACCGTTTTTTTCCTTTTTTCCGATTTTGACCACAGAAGATCCCCTTCCTTTCCGGGAAAATTACGGCCTTGAGCCGCATGGCCTTCCAGTGGCATATTAACATTTTACTGCGTGAAAGTAAAGGGGTGCGCGAAGTTTTTTTCACCGCGCACTCTGTCACCGCCCGCCTCGCCGCCGCATAGGCTGACGCAAAGCGTATTTGTGTCAAAGGAGGCGGCCCATGCGCGAACATCTTCTTCTGGACCCCTTTACCGCCCAAAGGGAATGGACGGTAGACGACATCCCGGTGCTGTCGGTGGAGATTTTCCTGCCCCGGCCGGCAGAACGTTCGGATCGGGTGGCCCGCCGGATCGACCGTTACTACCAGCTTTATGTCCGCTCCTATCTGCGCTACTGCGAGCAGTGGCTCTTCCCTCAGGCGGCCGAAGCCTACCGCACAGCCCTGACCAACAGCGCTCCGCTTCCCCAGGATCGGGCGGAGCTTCGTTATCAGGTGACCTGCAACACCGGCGGTATACTGAGCCTGTACACAGAGTCCAAGGAATTCTGCGGTGGAAAGACGGAGCGCCATCGCCGGGGAGATACCTGGGATCTGGCAGTGGGTTATCCTATTTCCCTGTCTGCCTGTTTCCCCCGCCATGCCAATTGGAAAAAACTGCTGCTGGAACGGGCGCAGACGGAGATTCAGAAGCAGGAATCCGCAGGGGTCGCCCGCTATCACGATGGCTGGAGAAAATTGCTGCGCCGGAATTTCAATCCGGAGAATTTCTATCTGACAGAGGAGGCGTTGTCCTTCTTCTATCAAATGTATGCCATCGCTCCGGCAGCCGAAGGTGTTCCCGTCTTTTCAATGCCATTTGACGAAACAATTTGCCTTTTCCCTCCAAGTCGTGGTAAAATAGAAAAATAACAGACATCCACTCCACGGCACGGGAGGTAGTAAAATGAGTAATAAGTTGGTATTGAATGTGGGTCGTGAATTCGGCAGCGGCGGCCGGGAAATCGGCAAACTGGTGGCTGAACGACTGAAAATCCCCTATTATGATAAAGAACTGATTGTTCTGGCGGCAGAGAAATCCGGCATGAGTCCGGATTATCTGATGTCTCTGGACGAACAGTCCGTCAGCAGCTTTCTATATTCCTTTTCCACCGGCAGCACCTTTCCTCTGGGCGGACGAATGAGCGGAACTCCGCTTCTTCCGGCGCCGGATCAGCTGTTTTTATCCCAGTCGGAGGTGATCCGTTCCATTGCGCAGCAAGGGGGCGCTGTGATTGTGGGCCGCTGTGCGGACTACGTACTGCAGAGCACGCCCGGCCATATCAATGTGTTCATTCAGGCGCCTATGCGTCAGCGCGTAGAGCGCGTTATGGCGCACCATGAACTCAGCGCCAGGGACGCCGAGTCGCTCATCGCCAAGACAGACAAGAACCGGGCCAGCTACTATCTCCACTTCACCGGAGAAAAATGGGGCGACCGAAAAAATTTCGATTTGACAATCTCCAGTGCCATCGGCATTGGGGCGACAGTGGATCTGATCGTGGACTATTACCTCAAATGTCAGCAGCT
>QKDF01000235.1 GCA_003245395.1 Clostridia bacterium | reverse complement strand
CAGCGATCAATACAAACCAGAATATTTCGGTATTGGTTTCCCCACAGCTTTTCTCCCATCGCCTTGATTCCTCCCAGCGGATCATCTCTATTTCTTTCCACAGTATACCATAATTAAGATACAGAATTAAATAGATTTTGCGTGTTTTATTTCAAATTTTTTAAAGTTTTAATACCCTGCTGCGCAATCTCCGGCAGAAGTCGTCCTGACAGGGAATCCGATTCTCTCCTTTTTCCGCGGCACCCGCGTGTCCCATCCTCCTATCCTCCCATCTTCCCCTCCGGGCAGGCGGGAGGTTTTTGTCACTCTTTCCTGTCCCCTTGCCTATCTTATTGCATAAGGGTTTCTATCCGGCGGCAGGGCCGTCTCCGGGGTGTGGCAGGCCGATTGGCAAGCCGCACCCCACCGACATATCATAAATATGGAACCCCTTGCCGGGATTTCAATTCCAAGGAAGGAGCGATCAGGGCATGGTCATTGAACTGCAGAACGTGGCCCTGACCTACCAGTCCCCCAACGGGGAGGTAGAAGCACTGAAGGAAATTTCCTTCGATATGGAGGAGGGAGAATTCGTCAGCATTGTGGGCCCGTCCGGCTGCGGAAAATCCACGCTGCTCTCACTGATCGCAGGGCTGGAACAGCCCTCGGGGGGAACGGTGCTGGTGGATGGCGAGGCAGTCTCCGGCCCCTCACAGAAAATCGGCTTCATGCCACAGCGGGATCAGCTCTTTGAGTGGCGCTCCATCTGGGGCAATGTCACGCTCGGGCTGGAAATCCGCCATCAAAACACGCCCGAACGGCAGGCTCATGTCCGCGAACTGCTGAACCGCTATGGTCTGGCCGGTTTCGCAGACAAGTCTCCTGCGCAGCTCTCCGGCGGGATGCGCCAGCGCTGCGCGCTGATCCGCACCCTGGCCACCGATCCCCACATCCTGCTGCTGGATGAACCGTTCTCCGCGCTGGATTATCAGACGCGGCTGTCCGTTTCGGCCGATATTTCCCAGATCATCCGGCAGGAGCACAAAACCGCCCTTCTGGTCACCCATGACATCTCTGAGGCCATCAGCATGTCCGACCGGATCGTGGTGCTCTCGGGCCGGCCGGCGGTGGTCAAGGCCGTCCACGACATGGGACATCTGCGTCCGCTGACCCCAATGCAGCGGCGCAACGCCCCCGATTTCCGTACGTATTTCAATTTGATATGGGAGGAGTTGGATGTCAATGGCTGATCCATCCCTGTCCCATCAGCGGCAGCTCTATCTGCGGGCCATGCGGCATGAGCGCGTCACCATCCGCGTGCTGCGCTGGCTGCTGCTGATCGTCTTTCTCGTTCTCTGGGAGGTCTCCGCCCGTCTGGGCTGGATCGATGCGTTCATTATGAGCAGCCCTTCCCGGGTACTTAAGACACTGATGGGACTGTATCAATCAGGCGATCTGTGGCTGCATTTGGGGACCTCCTGCCTGGAGACGGTGGTGGGCTTTACCCTGGGCACGATTCTGGGCACCGCCGTGGCCGTGGGCCTGTGGTGGAGCCGGTATGTCGCCCGGATTCTGGACCCCTATCTGGTGGTTTTGAACTCTTTGCCGAAAACAGCACTGGGGCCGATTTTCATTGTCTGGATGGGTGCGGGCATGGGTGCCATCATTGTCATGACGCTGGCCATCTCCATCATCGTGACGATTCTCAACATGTATGTGGGTTTCCAGTCCACCGATCCGGAAAAAATCCAGATCATGCGCACCCTGGGGGCCACCCGGGGACAGATTTTCCGCAAGCTGGTGTTTCCCGCCAACTATGCAACATTGTTCAACACGCTCAAGGTCAACGTGGGCCTGTCCTGGGTTGGCGTGATCATGGGCGAATTTCTCGTGTCCAGGGCCGGGCTCGGCTACCTGATTGTTTATGGCTCTCAGGTGTTCAAAATGGACCTGGTGATGACCACTGTGCTCCTTCTGGCTGTGGCCGCAACGGTGATGTACCAATGCGTGCTGTGGCTGGAGCGGGTGCTGAAAAAACATATGGGAGTGATTGTATGAAAAAAACCATTGGAATTCTGCTTACCCTTGCGATGACCCTTGTCCTGTGCGCCGGCTGCGGGCAGGACGGAAAACTGACCACCGTACAGCTCAACGAGGTCACCCACTCGGTGTTCTATGCGCCGCAGTATGTGGCCATGAGCCAGGGCTTCTTTGAAGAGGAAGGTCTGGACATCCAGCTGACCAACGGCGGCGGCGCCGACAAGGTCATGACCGCGGTGCTCTCCGGACAGTCGGATATTGGCCTGGCCGGTCCGGAATCCTGCATTTACGTACTTAACGAAGGGCGGGAGGACTACCCCGTGGTCTTCGCCCAGCTGACCCGCCGGGACGGCTCGTTCCTGGTGGGGCGGACAGACGCAGCCTTCTCCTGGGAGAACCTGAAGAACACCACCATCATCGGCGGCCGCAAAGGTGGCGTGCCGGAGATGACGCTGGAATACGTTCTGCGGCAAAACGGCCTGACTCCCGGGCAGGACGTGAACGTAGACACCTCCGTCCAGTTCAACATGATGGCCGGCGCCTTTACCGGCGGCAACGGCGACTATGTCACGCTGTTTGAGCCCACCGCCACCGAAGTCGAGCAGGCCGGCAAGGGCTATATCCTCTGCTCCATCGGCCAGGAGAGCGGTGAGATTCCCTATACCGCCTATTTCGCGTCCCAGAGCTACATGAGCAAGAACCCCGGCGTCATTCAGAGCTTCACCAACGCCATCGCCAAGGGTCAGAAGTGGGTTCAGGATCACACCGCCGAAGAGGTCGCCCAGGCCATCTCCGGGGCCTTCCCGGACACCTCTGTGGAAACTTTGACCAAGGTTGTTGACCGCTATCGCAGCATCGACGCCTGGAACATCACCCCCGTCATGAAGCAAGAAGCCCTGGAACGGCTGGAGACCGTCATGGAAACCGCCGGCGAACTCAAGCACAGTGACTGGGTGAATTTCAGCCAGTTGGTGGATAACAGCTACGCCGAAAAAGCGGCGAAGTAACTCCAGCTTTTCTCTCCCGCCGCGGGCCGCACCGGCCCCCTCCGCCTCCGGAGCCCGGACCGTCCTGCGGTTCGCGCCGGAGGCGGTTTTCTCTTGACCGGTGCACAGAACGGGGATGCCGAATCCATCCGAAAGGCTCTCCGTCGGT
>QKDF01000270.1 GCA_003245395.1 Clostridia bacterium | reverse complement strand
CAGAAGATCCAATAATAATATTCACTAATTTTTATATTTTGCTTGACATTTTTTGTGTTAAAAAGGTATAATATCTCATGTACAAACACAACGAATTAGATTTGTCCGATCTGGTCGACCTTGGTGATGAAGATCTTTGCGTCCTCTATAGTTCAGGTGATCGCCGGGCGGAAGAAATTTTAATTTCCCGTTATACCGCACTGGTCCGCCGCTGTGCACGTCCATTTTTTTTGGCGGGTGGTGACAGCGAGGACTTGACACAAGAGGGAATGGTCGGGCTGATGAAAGCTGTGCGGGAATATGCCTCCGATAAAGACGCATCTTTTCGTACATTTGCTGAGACTTGTGTCCGCAACCGCCTGTATTCTGTCCTGCGTGCCGCATCTCGCGACAAGCATCTTCCCCTGAACCAGTCGGTTTCACTTGATACACCCTTCTTTGATAGTAATTCCTACACCTCTGGTACGAGTGATATGGCCCAGCGCAACCCTGAGGATTTCCTGATTGACAGGGAGTACACGAAAAGCCTTTTATTCGTAGTCCGGAAACAGTTGTCCGAGTTCGAAGCGAAGATTTTGGGGTACTATTTAGACGGCCTTTCATGTCGGGAGATTGCCCAAGCAGTTGGCAAGCCCCCAAAGTCCGTGGACAACGCTGTGCAGCGGATCCGTCGTAAGGTGGCGCAGCAACTTCTTTCCGGCGATTTCAGCAAGAGCTGAGCGCATATATTTTTCTTTTCAAAGAGAGGGTAAAATCATGTACGAAGACAAGACTTTAGTGTGCAAAGAATGCGGTCAGGAGTTCGTGTTCACCGCCGGTGAGCAGGAGTTCTACGCTGAGCGCGGCTTCCAGAACGAGCCCCAGCGCTGCAAGGCCTGCCGTGACGCTCGTAAGGCTGCTGCCCGTGGCCCCCGGGAGTATTTCACCGCTGTTTGTGCTGCCTGCGGCCGCGAGGCGAAGGTTCCTTTCGAGCCCAAGTCTGACCGTCCCGTTTACTGCAGCGAGTGCTTCGCCAAGATGCGCGAAGAGCAGAGATAAAATACTTTGCAAAAAAAGGGTGCCCATTTGGGCACTCTTTTTTTGCAAAGTTCTACTTTTCTTCCTAAATTCTATTGAAATGTTTGATAAAACAGGGTATAATATGCCATGCCGAATTTCGGCAAACTGAATTTTGGAGGCAAAAATACCATGGTTGAGATCACGAAAGATACCATTATTGGTGATATTCTGGATGTTGCGCCTCAAACGGCACCCATCTTTCTCTCAATTGGAATGCACTGTTTGGGCTGCCCGTCTTCTCGCGGTGAAACCGTCGAGGAAGCCTGCATGGTCCACGGTGTCGATGTAGAGAAGTTGTTGGCTCTCGTAAACGAAGAAGCCAACAAAGCTGCAGAATAAGCAAATGCACGGCAAGACGCATACGGAATTTTCCGTATGCGTCTTGCACCGCCGGAAGAGAGTGGATTCATGACAAAATGTAAATTGGAGCTGTCGCCCCGCTTGCAGCTGCTGGCCGACTGGGTTCGCCCAGGTACTGTTCTGGCGGATGTGGGTACCGACCATGGATATCTGCCCGTCTGGTTAGTGGAAAATGACCGCATCCCTTTTGCTATTGCCAGTGATCTACGCCCAGGACCGCTTTCCCGGGGCAGGGAGACGGCTGCCGTTTATGGTGTATCGGATCGGGTAGATTTCCGTTTGTGTGATGGCCTGGCCGGAATTGCCCCGACAGAGGCGGATACCATTGTGATTGCTGGAATGGGCGGAGAGACAATTGCCTCCATTTTATCATCCGCACCATGGACGGCAGACGGAACGCATACCTTGTTGCTCCAACCGATGACCCGGTCGGAAGAATTACGAAGGTATCTGCTTATGAATGGATATGCCATTCGGCGGGAACAGCTGGTTGAAGATCGCGGAATGCTGTATCCGGTTATGGAAGCAACGGCGGGGAAGATGAAATTATCATCAGGACAGATTTATGCCGGGACGATGCTTCCGACAGACCCACTGGGCGACCGGTACCTCATAGAAAAAATCATTCGCCTGCAAACTGCTGTTACAGGTTTAAAGCGATCTTCTGTGAAGGCGGATCTGCAAAAGGCTGACCGTCTGCGTGAACTGATTTTTGCACTGATGGAATTACGGGAGGAGTGGCGTCATGCCAACAGTCCGGGAAATTGAACAGTATCTGTTCCGACTGGCTCCGAAAGAAGGAGCTATGAGCTGGGATAATGTGGGGCTTCTTCTGGGCACTCCGGAGACAGAGGTGCACTGCGTACTGGTAGCCCTGGATATCACAGAAGCTGTGGCAGATGAGGCAATTGCAGCCGGGGCTGAACTGATTATAGCGCACCATCCGTTGATAAACTGTCACTGGCTGCCTGTGCAGACCGTCCGGGCGGATACGCCTCAGGGACATCTGCTACAAAAACTGCTGCGCGCCGATATTTCGGCGATTTGTATGCATACCAATCTGGATGTTGCGAAGGGTGGTGTCAACGATGCGCTGGCAACGGCGCTCAAAATCGTTGATCCTGGGCCGCTGACGGAGGATGGTCTGGGCCGCGTAGGAAATCTATCAAAGCCCATGGCATTGCCCGACTTTATAAAATATGTTTCAGATACTCTTGGATGCAATGGCGTGCGTTACGCGGCAGCCGGCAAACCAGTTTCTCGCTTGGCAGTGGGAGGCGGTGCCTGCGGTGAACATGTTGACCGCTGCCTGGAACTCAACTGTGACACTTTTGTCACAGCAGATCTGAGTTATCATCAGTTTTTGGATGCTATCCCTAAAGGGATCAACCTGATTGATGCAGGCCATTTTCCAACGGAAGATGTTGTCTGCTATACTTTATTGGAAACGCTTCATACACAATTCCCTATACTGCAGGTGGAGAAGTCTACTGCGCACAGGGAAGTCATTCAGTACTATGTAAAAGGAGAGTAAATCATGTCCGGACATTCCAAATGGCATAATATTCAAAAAACAAAAGGCGCTGCCGATGCCAAGCGCTCTCAGGCTTTTACCAAAATTGCCCGTGAAATCATTGTAGCCGTCAAAGAAGGCGGTAGCGGCGACCCCAACAATAACTCCAGGCTGGCCACCATCATTGCCAAAGCAAAGGCGGTCCATATGCCCAACGACAACATTAAGCGCACCATTGATAAGGCGC
>QKDF01000026.1 GCA_003245395.1 Clostridia bacterium | reverse complement strand
ATGGCAACTGAAGTATTGATGCCCAAGCTGGGACTGACGATGACGGAGGGCACAATCGAGGAATGGAAAAAGAAGGAAGGCGAAGCGGTGAAGGCGGGAGACATCCTGTTTTCCGTCGCCACCGACAAGCTGACCAACGACATTGAGGCGGACACGGACGGCGTGCTGCTGAAGATTTTGGTGGGCGAAGGCGGAGTCGCCGAGTGCAAGAGCGTGGTGGCCTATATCGGGCAGGCAGGCGAGGCGGTGCCCGGCGGCACTGCTGCTGCCCCTGCCGCTGCGGCCCCTGTTGCTGAAACCGCGCCTGCGGCGGCGGAAGCACCCGCGGCTGCCGTGACCCGCGCACCCGGCGCGTATGTCATCGCCTCTCCCGCCGCCAAGAAGCTGGCGAAAGAGAAGGGCTATGATCTTGCCGCCATCCCCGGCACCGGCCCGGGAGGCCGCATTGTCCTCCAGGACGTGGAGAATTTCGTAGCCGGGCCAAAAACCTCGCCCATGGCGGCCAAACTGGCTGCCGAGCTGGGCGTGGATGTGAGCAAGCTGGCCGTGGACGGCCGCGTGATGAAGGCCGATGTCCTCGCAGCCGCCGGCAAGACCGCCGCTGCGGAGCCGGCACCCGCTGCCGCGCCCACCCCCGTCCAGGGCAGCAACGATCTGCCGCCGGTGAAGGTGTCTCCGCTGCGCCGCAGCATCGCCGCCAACATGGCCGCGTCCTGGACCACCTCTCCCCGGGTGACGTACACCCACCCCGTGGATGCCACCGAGATGAAGGCTCTGCGGGCAAAACTCAAGGACGGCCTGAAGGCAAAGGGCATTAAGCTAACCTATAACCACGTCCTCATGCTGGTGGTGTCCCGGGCGCTCACCGAGTTCCCCGACATCAACGCCAGCTTCAAGGACAATCTGCTCACTCGTCATCCCCATGTAAACCTGGGCTTGGCGGTGGCCAAGGGCGACGGCCTGATCGTCCCCAACGTGAAGAGCTGTGAGAGCAAGTCCCTGGCCCAGATCGCCCAGGAGACGGAGGGTCTGATCGAGGCCACCCGCACGGGCAAGCTGTCCATGGAGGACATGACCGGCGGCACGTTCACCATCTCCAGCCTGGGACCCTACGGCATCACCAATTTCTCTCCCATCATCAACCAGCCGGAGCTGGCGATCCTGGGCGTGTGCGACATGGTGGATACCCCGGTGGTCCGGGACGGCCAGATCGTGATCCGCACCATGATGAACCTGTGCCTGACCGCCGACCATCGTGTGATCGACGGCGTGATGGCCTCCAAGTTCCTCCAGCGGGTTACGGAACTACTGGAAAATCCGTTCATGTTGCTGGTATAATGGGAAAAAGAGGGACCCGGCGCCTGCCGGGTTCCCTTTCCCCGGTTTTGCCCGAACCATGACGGCAGGGTGGAAGCCGGGCGCAAGATTACGAAAAAAGGATGGTTCGATATGGCAACTGAAGTTTTGATGCCGAAGCTGGGTCTGACGATGACGGAAGGCACCATTGAAGAGTGGAAGAAAAAAGAGGGTGACGCCGTCAAAAAGGGCGACATTCTGTTCTCCGTGGCCACGGATAAACTGACCAATGATATTGAGGCGGATACAGACGGCGTGCTGCTCAAGGTCCTGTTCGGTGCAGGCGAGACGGCGGCGTGCAAGGCTGTGGTGGCCTATATCGGCCAGGCGGGCGAGGCCGTCCCCGGCGCTGCGCCCGCAGCTGCACCCACCGCTGCCCCCGCGGCAGCGGCCACGCCTGCTGCTGTTCCCGCCGTTTCCGGCGCGAAATCCGTGCTGGTGGTCGGCGGCGGCCCCGGCGGCTATGTGGCGGCAATCCGGGCGGCCCAGCTGGGCGCCAAGGTGACGGTGATTGAGAAGCAGCACCTGGGCGGCACCTGCCTGAACGTGGGCTGCATCCCCACCAAGTGCCTGCTCCACAGCGCCGAGCTGATCGAGGATATCAAGAAGGGCGCGGACATCGGCGTGAAAGTCACCGGCGTGGAAGTGGACTTCCCCCAGATCATCGCCCACAAGAATGCGGTTTCCAAGAAACTGACCTCCGGCATTGCCAGCCTGTTCAAGATGAACAAGGTGACGAAGATGGATGGCGAGGCGGCTTTCACCGCACCCAAAACTCTGGAGGTCACCAAACCCGACGGGACAAAGGAGACCATGACGGCGGACGCAATCATTGTGGCCACCGGTTCCATCAACTCGATTCCGCCGATTCCGGGCATCAAGGAAAATCCCAACTGCATCGACTCCACCGGCGCGCTGAGCCTGGAGGCGCTGCCCAAGTCCATGGTGGTCATCGGCGGCGGCGTGATCGGGCTGGAGCTGGCCTGTGCTTACGCGGCCTTCGGTACGAAGATCACGGTGGTGGAAGCTCTGGATCATGTGCTGCCCATGCTGGACGGCGACCTGACGAAGATCGGCATGATTCACATGAAGAAGATGGGCATGGAGTTCAACCTGGAGTGCCCGGTGCAGTCCGTGGAGGCCTCTCCCGTGGGCGCGAAGGTGGTCTGCAAAAACAAGGCGGGCGAAATCGTCAGCTTTGAGGCGGAAAAGGTGCTGGTGGCCATCGGCCGCAAGGCCAACACTGCCAGTCTGAATCTGGAGGCCGGCGGCTTGAACAATGACCGGGGCCGGATTCTGGTCAACGACAAGATGGAGACGAACGTGCCGGGCGTGTACGCCATCGGCGATTGCGTGTTCGGCAAGGCGCAGCTGGCGCATACCGCCTCCGCCATGGGCGAGGTGGCCGCGGAGAACATCTGCGGGCTGAGCGCGGTATATGACGAGACGACGAATCCCACCTGCGTGTATATCGAACCGGAGGCGGCCTCCGTGGGCCTGACGGAAGAGCAGGCAAAGGCGAAGGGGATTGCCTATAAGGTGGGCAAGTTCCCCATGGCGGCCAACGGCAAGGCGTTGATTCTCAACGGCGGCGAGGGTCTGGTGAAGATCATCGCGGACGAGAAGTACGGCGAGGTGCTGGGCATGCACATCATCGGGCCCCGTGCGACGGATCTGATCGCCGAGGGCGCTCTGGCCATCCGGCTGGAGGCCACGATTGAGGAGCTGATCTCCACGATTCACTCCCATCCCACCGTTACCGAAACCATGCGCGAGGCGGCTCTCAACGTAGAAAAGCGCGCCATTCATACCAAAAACTGAGTCCC
>QKDF01000149.1 GCA_003245395.1 Clostridia bacterium | reverse complement strand
CTGACCGTCTGGGACGATACCCATTTGACTCCCGACTGGTTCGGCGAAGGCATTGCGTACCAGATATTTCCAGACCGTTTTTGCCGGCTTTCCCTCCCGGACCCCACCTCTCTTGTGGGAAACCGCTGGGTTCATGAAAGTTGGTCCGATACGCCGGAATGGCGGCCCGACCCGGATGGAGAGGTTCGCAGCCGTGACTTCTTCGGCGGTTCTCTTCAGGGCATCCTTTCCAAGCTGGATTACCTGCAGTCCCTGGGCGTCACTGTTCTTTATCTCTGTCCGATTTTTGAATCCGCTTCCAACCACCGCTATAATACAGCCAACTACCTCGCCATCGATCCCATGCTGGGAACTGAGGACGATTTTAAAATGCTGTGCGCTCAGGCTGAAAATCACGGCATTCGTATTTTGCTGGACGGCGTCTTCAACCACACCGGCTCCAACAGTATCTATTTTAACGCAGAGGGCTTCTATCCCTCTATGGGCGCTGCACAAAGCAAGAACTCTCCTTACTTCGACTGGTATTCCTTTCATCCATGGCCCACAAAATATGATGCCTGGTGGGGAATCCGTACGCTGCCCGCCGTCAATGAAGAATCTGCTTCATACCGGGAATTTATTGTAGACGGCGAAGATTCCGTCATCCGCCGCTGGCTGCGGCTGGGCGCCTCCGGCTGGCGTCTGGATGTGGCGGATGAACTGCCGGACGACTTTATTGTACGTATCCGCGCAGCTGTGGAGCAGACAAAGTCCGACGGTCTTTTGCTGGGGGAGGTTTGGGAAGACGGCTCCAACAAAATTGCTTACTCGCACCGCCGGAAATATCTTTTGGGTGCGGAGACGCACGGTTTGATGAACTATCCCTTCCGCACTGCTGCTCTGGCCTGGCTGTTGGGCGGCGATGCCGCTGCATTTCAGGGAGCCATGGAGACAATCCGGGAAAACTATCCGGCCCCTGCGTTCTACTCTGCCATGAACTTTCTGGGCACGCACGACACCCCCAGGGTCTTGACGCTGCTCAGCGGGGTCTCTCTGCCAGACACGAAAGAACGCAGGTCAGAATTCCGGCTTTCGCCTCAGCAGCGCGCTCTGGGATTGGAGCGTTTGCGTTTGGCGGCCATGCTGCTTTATATTTTTCCCGGCTGCCCCACGGTTTATTATGGAGATGAGGCCGGAATGGAGGGCTGTGAGGACCCTTTCAACCGCCGCACGTATCCCTGGGGGGGTGAAGCACCTTCCCTGATAGACTGGTATGCTCTTCTAGGCCGGCTGAGGATGGAGCATCCCGCCCTTTGCCGGGGCGATATCCGATATCGTTATGCCTCCGGCCCGGGGCTTGTCTTCTCCCGTACTGTGGACGGAGAAACCGTCCTCGCCGCTCTGAATGCCGGAGATATCCCTTTCAAGTGTGAACTACCCTGGGAAAACGGTACTGTGCGCGATATTTTTTCAGAGCGCCGGTTCTATCCTATGGACCGTCGGTTGTCTGTGATTGTCCCGCCCCGGTCAGGATTTCTTTTGATCTGATTTCCTCCCGTTCCGGGAGAATGTTTCACGTGAAACATTCTCCCGGAACGGGATCTTTTTATGGATTATTTGTCTATTTTTCTTGAAACCGCCGGGATTTCTTGCTATAATATCTGAATGTAATCTACGCGCCGGAATTCCGCCGCTTTGAGAAAGTAGGTGCCCCTGTTGGCAAAGACTATCGCTGTCGTGAATCAAAAGGGCGGAGTGGGGAAAACCACCACCTGTGTGAACCTCTGCGCTGGGCTGCGTGAGCACGGAAAGCGTGTTTTGCTCTGTGATTTTGACCCGCAGGCCAATTCCACCTCCGGTATGGGTGTGGATAAAACCGTTTCTAAGGGCGTTTACGAAGTAGTGATCGGGCAGGTCTCGGCTCAAGAGGCCGTCGTATCCACGAAATTCGGCGATGTGCTGCCGTCCAACAAAGCGTTGGCCGGCGCCGGTGTGGAACTGATCTCCATGGATCGGCGCGAGTTTTTGCTCAAAGATGCTCTGGATCAGCTACACGATGCGTATGATTTCATTCTGATTGACTGTCCTCCCTCTTTGGAGCTTCTGACGTTGAACGCTCTTTGTGCCGCCGACACGATTTTAGTGCCGGTGCAGGGGGAATACTTTGCACTGGAGGGCCTTTCCGATCTGATGAACACAGTCCGGATTGTGCGCCGCTCTTTAAATCCCAAGCTGGATCTGGAAGGCGTTCTGCTGACGATGTTCGACGGGCGGACAAATCTGGCGCTTCAGGTTGCAGAAGAGGTAAAACACTATTTCCCCGGCAAGGTCTACGCCACCGTAATCCCGCGCAATGTACGACTGTCTGAAGCCCCCAGTCATGGCAAGCCTATTTTTGCCTATGACCGGATCTCACGCGGTGCCGAGGCGTATGGCGCATTTGCTGAAGAGTTTTTAAAGAAAAACGGTTGAGTTTTGGAAAGGAGTCTCTGTATGGCATCCAAAAAGCCCTCCGGTCTGGGCCGGGGTCTCGGCGCTCTATTGGGCGACGACGTATTAAAAACGGAGACGGCGGGCACATTTTCTGTGCCGATTTCACAAGTAGAAAGCTGTTCCACGCAGCCTCGCAAGCTGTTTGAAGAAGGGGCTCTGGCCGATCTGGCCGACTCCATCCGGCGCCATGGCATCATCCAGCCGCTGACTGTCCGGAAGCTGGCTTCCGGCTATTATCAGATTATTGCCGGTGAACGCCGCTGGCGGGCCGCCCGGTTGGCGGGTCTGAATGAAGTCCCCGTTCTGGTGATTGAAGCGGACGACCGCAAAGCTGCAGAATTGGCCATGATTGAAAATCTGCAGCGAGAAGATCTGAACCCTATGGAAGAAGCCGCCGGATTTCAGTCCTTAATTCAGAATCATCACATGACTCAGGAGGAGGCCGCCTCCGCTGTGGGTAAGTCCCGCAGTGCCGTGACCAATTCCCTGCGCTTGCTATCCCTCTCTCCTGTTGTGGGTAAACTGGTGGAGGAAGGTGCTCTGTCGGCGGGCCATGCCCGCGCCTTGCTGACGCTCTCACCTCAGGCACAGGAAGCCGCCGCTCGGGCCGTCATTTCCGGAGGGCTATCCGTACGCCAGACTGAGGCTCTGGCAAAGCGGCTGGCTGCAGAAAAGAAAGAGAAACCGACGTCGCCAGACTCTGGTGCCGTGGACTAT
>QKDF01000301.1 GCA_003245395.1 Clostridia bacterium | reverse complement strand
GGGGTGAAAATGACCCTGGGCCGCTGAAAGGAGGCTCCGATGGCAAAAGAAGTGCTGATGCCCAAGCTGGGCCTGACCATGACGGAGGGCACCATTGAGGAGTGGAAATTCCGCGAGGGGGACACCGTGAAACAGGGCGATATCCTGTTTACAGTGGCCACCGACAAACTGACCAACGACGTGGAGTCCGAATTTGACGGTGTGCTGCTGAAAATTTTGACGGCTGCCGGTGAAACGGCGGAGTGCAAGGCAGTGGTGGCCTATCTGGGCGAGGGAGGAGAGGCTGCTCCCAATGTGCCGGAGACAGTAAAGGAAAATACCTTGTCTGATAATGGGACAACAGTATCCTCGGCCTCCACAACTGTTTCAGTCCCGGCCTTTACAGATGGGCAGGATGGGCGGATTCACGCATCACCCTATGCCCGCCGGACGGCCAAAGAGCGGGGCGTGAATTTGTCAGATGTTTCCGGTACCGGTCCGGGTGGCCGCATCATATGGCGGGATGTGGATACGGCCGCACAGGCGCTCACCGCTCCCGCGGCTCCTGCCGCAACAGCTCCCGTTTCCGGGGCAGCTATGGCGGGCTTGTATACCTCTGCGGACGTTGCGGAGCTGCTGATGGCGCTGGGAACTTTGAAAGGAGCACTGACACTGGACGGCTTTGTGGAAAAAGCGGCGGTCAAGCTGATGCCGGCAGTGGAGGTGCGAGGCCTCGGTTCCGGAATTGAGGGAGGATTGCCCTGTCTGCGGGAAGGAAAGCCTGCAATTCTGGCGTTCGGCGAACCTGTGGACGGGCGGCTGCGCCTGAATCTGGCCTATGCGCCGGCGGAAATGGGCGACGATGCCGCGGCCGATTTCCTGCGGTCCATACGAAAAGTTCTGGAAAATCCCTTGTCTATACTGATTTAAATAGGGTGAATGCCCTAAAAAATACAAAGCGTTTGCTGCTTTGCAAAAAGGAGATGCACGCAAATGGTGGATCTGGAAACGCTACTTCTGATCGCAACCGCAGTCGGGCTTGGCATGATTTTTTTGGCTTTCTTACTCCGCAGGAAGCTGCCGCCCTGGGGATTTGTACTCCTGATACTGTTGGGCGGAGGTCTTGCCGCGGCGGGCCTGGTTGTTACGCTTTCCTTTTTGGCAGTTCAGGTACGACCCATTTACGATTAGAGCATTGAAACCGACCGGCCCCGTTCCCTTTTGGGGAACGGGGCCGGTCGGCGTTTTACAGCCTTGGCCGTCAGATTTTCAGCAGATGATATGCCAGCTCCACCAGACGATAGGTCGGTGTCTCCAGCTCCCGGGCCGCTTTTTTCAACTCCTCCCGGATGGCGATGCTTTGGGGACAGTGAAGTTCGCATTTCCCGCAGCCCACACAGTGCCGCACTCCTGTGGAGGGACGGCGCATGGCGGTGGTTTGCATGTACTCCCGCCTGGCCCGGCTCAGACCGTCGGCGGGAATTTCGTTGAAGCACCGGAATACCCCCGGGATATCCACACCCTGCGGGCAGGGCTGGCAGTAGCCGCATCCGGTGCAGCCAACCCGTATGGCTCCGGAGAGTTCCTTGCGCAGACGGTCAATCAGCGCAAAATCCTCCGGCGTAAACTCACCCGCATGCACCTCGGCGGCGATGCGGCAGTTCTCCCGTACCATATCCAGTGAGTTCATCCCGGACAGGACGCACGTCACCTCCGGCTGGTTCCACAGCCAGCGCAAGCCCCATTCGGCGCCGGAACGGCCCTGCCCCTCTTCTTTTAAAAGCTGACGCGCCGCGGGAGGAAAGCCTCCGGCCAGTCGTCCGCCCCGCAGGGGTTCCATAATGATGACAGGCAGGCCACGCGCTGCCGCGGCCTCCAGCCCACGCCGTCCGGCCTGGCTGGTTTCGTCCATATAATTGTATTGAATCTGGCAGAAGTCCCAATCGTAAGCGTCCAATACGCCCAAGAAAGCAGGGGTGCCGCCGTGGAAGGAAAATCCAATGTTTCGAATGCGGCCCGTTTCCTTCTGACGGCGGATCCAGTCCTCAATGCCCAACGCCTGCAGACGTTCCCAAGAGGTGCGGTCAGCCAGCATGTGCATCAGATAAAAGTCCACATGGTCGGTGCCCAGGCGGCGCAGCTCCTCGTCAAAATATCGGTCGATGGCGTGTGCGGACCGCACCAGGTACTGCGGCAGCTTAGTGGCCAGATAAATCTGGTCCCGGCAGCTGTTTCGCCGCAGAATTTCGCCCACTGCTGCCTCACTGCCGGGATAGACATACGCAGTGTCCAGATAATTGACCCCGGCGGAGATGGCTTCCATGACCTCTTGCTCGGCCTTGTTCAGATCGATGGACGTACCTTTGCGAGAAAAGCGCATGCAGCCGTAGCCCAGGACAGAGATGGATTCTCCGTGCCTGCCTTTTCGATATTCCATAAATGGTGCTCCTCACTTTGCCCAAATGGGCGGATTCCGCGTTGGTTTTCTCTATCTGAGCCGGGCTGTATTTCGAGTCTTGCCCAATAAAATGGGGATATTCCCGGAATTCCGCATGGCGGCAGACAGGGCGCAGGTTTCCTCTGAGCGGCTTTCGTTAACTGCGAATAAACGTTCCCTGACTCAGTTCATCAAAAGCCTGACGAAGCTCCTCCTGCGTGTTCATCACGATGGGGCCGCCCCAGGCGATGGGTTCGTGGAGAGGCTTACCGGAGAAATAAATTACCCGGGCCGGCGCATTCGCCGATGCTGCCATGGAGATCGCGTCTCCGGCGCCAAACAGTACGGCGGTCTTGACAGAGACTGCCTGACAATTGATCCGGGCACTCCCTTCAATCAGAAAGACGAACGCTGTTTCCTCGGGAGAGGACGGCAGAGTCAGTTCTGCTCCGGTCGGCAGAGATATATCCAGGATAGTGGCGGGAATATGATGCGGTTGAACGCCTTCGGTATTACCGAAACGTCCGGAGAGAACCCGGATTTCTGCAAGATCGGAGTGCACAACAGGGATCATGTCCTGCGTAATACTCAGGTACGCCGGGGACGTCATTTTTTCTGCCTTGGGCAGATTCAGCCACAGCTGGAATCCCAGCATCCGGCTGGAAGGCTGGGGCATTTCCTGGTGCAGGATACCGCTTCCGGCAGTCATCCACTGGCTTTCTCCGGAGCGGATAGCGCCCTTGTTTCCAAGGCTGTCCTGATGGTCAATTTCTCCGGAGATC
>QKDF01000252.1 GCA_003245395.1 Clostridia bacterium | reverse complement strand
GGATTGACCTGCCTTCATGTTCCGCAGCGCCGACGATCTTCAGTCAGATTTTTCAGCATTAAGGTAACGCTGCCATCCAGCGCGATCTGCAGTTTCCGGATATGCTCCGCCAGATATTTATCCTGCATCCTGCGGCCAACCCACTCCATCGTAAAGCCGGATGCCATCAAAGTCACCAGATCCACAACAAAACTCATATCTTCCTCAGACGCAGGCGGCTCCATCTCCCTTGCCTGCGTCTGTACCACCCGTTCGGCAAAGGGGCGGAGAAACTCTTTAGCATAATCCGAAACAACCTCATGGCTGATGGAGTTATAGGCGTTGAGAATCAAAATACGGTCGTTCAGCATATGCTCCAGCAGCACTTCCAAGCCCACACCCCAATTATCGTAATCAAGCTCTTGATCAGTCAGCGTCTGGGCGGCATCACAGAAAATCCACTCCACCAGAGCATAGATATCATGAAAATGATAGTAAAAGGTCTGGCGGTTCACGCCGCAGTCATCTATAATGTCTTTTACCGTAATTTTATCCAATGACCGTTTGGCCAACAGCTTCTTCAGTGAATCAGCCAGTGCCCGTTTCGTTGTCTGGGACATGGCATCCTCCTTCCATCCTCCCGCGCCGCCTTATTCCCATATCTTTATCATCTTAGCACATCGCTGTTTGGATGAAAAGGAACTTCTTCGCAGTCAGAAAATTCCCTGCTATCCGGAAAAGGTGCTCCTTGGGCCGGTCGGCTCTTTTAAAACCGCTTACCGTGCGGTTTTCGATGCCGCAACATGGGCCAACAGCGCCTTCCTTTCATTGAAAATCTGCTCATCTACCACCAGATCCAACAATTCTTCCAGAGTTCGCCCAATCTCGGGTCCCTGAAGCCCCAGCGTTATCAGATCGTTGCCATTTACCGCCAGCTGATGCAATGAGAAGCACGTCTGCTCAGTCAGAAGTTTGTCCAAAATCTGCTCCAGGCAGTCAATCTCATCTTGACGGCCTTGGTATTCCGGAGCCTGTCCCAGATTATCAGCCCGTTTCACTGCCAGCAGCTGGCGCAGCCGCTGCTCTCCCAGTCGACACAGTACCTTGCGTACGCCCCGATCTGTCCGCGGAATATTGCGGTCATGCCACTCTACCAAAGTCAGGACAGTTTCCCGCCCTGCGCTGTCAAACCGCAGCCGCCGCAAAATGATTTCTGCGATCCGGCGGCTCACCATCGGGTGTCCATAGAAGTGACCGTTCCCTTCCGGATCAATGGTAAACGCCTCGGGCTTACCGATGTCGTGCAGCAGCAAGGTCCAGCGAATCAGCGGTTCCGGTGTGGCCGCCTGCAATGCCCAAAGCGTATGCTCCCACACATCATGGCAATGGTGGCAATTTTTCTGGTCAAACCCCACCATGGGCATCAGTTCCGGAATCACTTCACCGATCACCTCTGGAAAGGAGCGCAGCACTTCCGCCGCGCCCGGTGCACACAAAAGCCGCGTCAGCTCCTCCCGTACCCGCTCGGCAGCGATATGGTGAAGCAGGGATCGACTGCGGCGAAGACTTTCTTCTGTCTCTTTCTCCAGTGAAAAGCCCAGCACGGCGGCAAACCGCAGGCTCCGCAGAATCCGCAGGGCATCCTCGCCGAACCGACGGTCAGGATCGCCCACGCACCGCAAGAGACGGGCTGCCAGATCCAATTGCCCGTGAAAGGGATCTGTCAGTTTTCCCTGCAGATCCAACGCCATCGCATTCACCGTAAAGTCCCGGCGGGCCAAATCCTCTTCCAGTGACCGGGTAAAGGAGACCGAGTCAGGATGACGTCCGTCTCGGTACGGCCCATCGGTACGGAAGGTGGTGACTTCTATGCTCATCCCGCCACCCCTGACCGTAACGGTACCATGCCGAAGCCCCGTTGGAAATGCCTGCTCACCGAAAAGAGCCATCGTCTCCTCAGGAAGCGCCGAGGCAGTCACATCCCAGTCCTGCGCAGTGCGCCCCAGAAGGCCGTCCCGGACGCAGCCGCCCACACAAAAAGCGGAGAATCCGCCTCTTTCCAGCCTTTGCAGCACCGTCCGCACCTGCTCCGGAATTACAAACATTCTGCCTCACCTCCCTTTCGGTTGCATTTCAAAAATTTTCATGCTATTATAATGTGTCGTTCAAGTGATTATACTATATTAATGTCTGATTTGCAATCTGCGGCTATTCCCGCAGGAAGGAGCGGCTCTTTTCATGATCAATCATCCCAACCCGATCCGCGACTACATCATCCCCGGCAAGCGGGCCCATCTGGTGGGTATCGGCGGCGTCTCCATGTGTCCTCTGGCGGAAGTCCTGCAAGGCATGGGTCTGATCGTTCAGGGCTCCGACATGAACGAAAGCGAATCTGTTGCCCATCTGCGATCACTGGGCATCCCAGTCACTGTGGGACACAGCGCTGAAAACCTGGATGGAAGCGATTTGGTGATCCGTACCGCCGCCGTCCATGACAGCAACCCTGAAATTTCCGGTGCTATCGCCCGGGGAATTCCAGTATATGAACGCGCCCAAGCCTGGGGCGCCATTATGCAGAACTATCCCAACGCGCTGTGCGTCTCCGGCACCCACGGCAAAACCACCACCACCTCTATGTGCACCCACATCTTCATGGCGGCGCAGAAAGACCCCACCGTGATGATCGGCGGCACGCTGCCCATGCTGCATTCCGGTTATCGGGTGGGGCAGGGTGACACTATTATTATGGAATCGTGCGAATACTGCAACTCGTTCCTCTATTTCTATCCCACGGTCGCCGTAATTTTGAACGTCGAAGCCGACCATCTGGACTTTTTTAAAGATCTGGAGGACATCAAGCACTCCTTCCGTCGGTTTGCCCAGCTTGTACCCCAGTCAGGTCATGTGATCGCCAATGCCGACAACGCCGGAGCCATGGACGCCGTCCGGGATCTTGATCGGTCGGTGCTGACTTTTGGACTTGACCATCCTGCGGACTGCACCGCCGTCAACCTGCACGAAGAGGGTGGATTTCCCGCTTTTGACGTAACCGTGTACGGAAAGTTCTACGCCCATGTGCACCTGCGCATTCACGGGCACCACAATATTCTCAACGCCCTGGCTGCTTCTGCTGCCGCTTATGCGCTCGGTCTTTCCGGCGGAGCCGTGGAAGAGGGTCTGGAGGCATTCACTGGTGTTGGCCGCCGCTTTGAGTGCAAGGGCCGCTAT
>QKDF01000315.1 GCA_003245395.1 Clostridia bacterium | reverse complement strand
CCGACCACTGTTCCTTCACGCTGGAACAGAAGGACATGGGCCGTGAGGACTTCACCAAAATTCCCGGCGGCCTGCCCGGCGTGGAGACTCGGGGTGAGCTGCTCTACACCTTCGGCGTGGCGAAAAAGCAGATCAGCCCCGCCAAGATGTGCGAGGTGCTGTGCGAAAACCCCGCACGGCTCTATGGCCTGTTCCCCCGGAAGGGCATCCTGCGCCGGGGCGCGGATGCGGACATCGTGGTGTACGACCCGAAGGCAAACCACGTCATCCGGGCGGACGACTGCGTCAGCCGCGCCGGATACAGCCCCTATGAGGGCATGGTCACCGCCGGCGGCATCCGGCAGGTCTATCTGCGGGGCGCGCTGACCGTGGACGGCGGCCGCGTCATCGCCGACACCCCGGCGGGCAAATATATGGTTCGGGGCAAGAACGGCCTGTAAACCTTAGCCGCATCTTTGAGCCATTGTCAAATTGCGAACTTCACTGTACACGGTCACAATTTTTTGGACACGGTTTGCTGTCTCCTTCTATCAGGGAGCTGCAAACCGTGTCCTTTTTGATACCTTTTTGAATTTGCGCACCCTGTTCGGCGAGGACTATGTCAGGATATCGGAGCTTATGTTCTTGAGCTTCAGGCGATAGGCGCCGGGGGTCATGATTTTGAGCTTCAAAAAATTACGGGTGAGGGTTTTGGCCGTATGGTACCCTACCTCCACCGCAATCTCCAGCACGGTTTTGTCGGTATTCAGCAAAAGTTCACACGCTCTGTTTACGCGCACTACATTGAGAAAGCCCTCAAAATTGCGCTCCAGCTGATACAGCAGAGTTTGATGGAGCTTTGGAGCGGAGATGCCAAAGGTGCGGGCCACATTTTGTGCTGTCAGATCTTTTTCATAATTGCGATAAACATAGTTGACAACGGCGTAGGCCAGCGTGCTTTCTTCAATTTGGCAGACAGTCTGAATCTTCTGATAAGTATTGCGGTATTCTCCGATGCGCATTCCCAAACGGGCGAAAAACACTTTGGATATGTGGGACTCGTCCACATAGCCGAGAAAGCTTGCCATCTCCTTAAGCGTGAAATCGGTATATAACAGGTAGTTAACGGTTTTTCCCACCCGGATTTCATTCAGCAGGTCAAAGAAAGACAGGCCGGTTACCTGCGTAATATAGCTGCTGACAGTGGATTCGCTGCAATAAAACACACTGGCCAGATGCTTCAGTGTCAGCTTTGTGTTGCAGTGCAGGTACATGTAGCGCAGGATTTCCACGTAATCCACGGCGGCTTCCTCTTTGGGGCCAGCCTGCCGGAGCGAAAGGCGGCAATAGAGAACGGTGAGCTGTACCAAGAGGCTGACCGTGTTCGTGCTGGCAAACGAATCGGCTGCCGTTTGCTCCAGGGCGGATTCCAAGCCCAGCTCGTCCCGCAGTGCGCGGAGGAGGTATTCGATGCCTTCCCGCTGTTCAGGGCCGCACTCTACCACGGGATTCTGCTCCAGAAGGCTTTGTATCTGCTGGGGATCGTCCCGCTCCCCATGATATATTTTGGCGGCACGCTGCACCGTGTCAAAATGATAAGTAATCAAGTAATATTGCAGGGTTTTGTCCACTTTGACGATGTCGCTTACCTGCCAGGGAAGAATCGCCACCAGAGAGCCTTCCTTCACCGGGCAGTGCTTTCCCTGCAGGCACAGGATTCCCGCGCCCTTTCTGAAATAGAGGAAGCGGGCCTCCTGATGAATCAGCGGAGCAGTCGGTGCATCAGCTATCTCCACGTCAAAGCCGCACAGTTTGCTTTGATCCAGCTTGGAGTGCGAACCCGACTGAATTTCAATCGTTTTGTACATATTGGCCTCCGTAATTTTGGAATGATTATCAAACAGAGAGGTGCTTCCATTTTGCGCGGTTTCCCTTGTCCTATACGGACATACAGCGGTCTTTTTCTTGTATTTAAAGGCAATCCGTGCCCGAAATTGCCCGCTGAAATCATGCCGTGAACGTAGGAAAAATGAAAAATCAGATTGAAAAAAACCACTTTAAAATACCAAACCAACAGATTTGCGTGTCCCAAGAAAACGAAGCGGATCGGATATAATCAATGCAGCGTCAGCAACATGGCTTCCGATTGTGCCATCCTCCTGTGCGGGCGGAAATTGGAGGGCGCAACGCCGCAAGACAATCTGCGGGTTTTTGCTGCGGGCAAAATTTGCATATAAGGAGAATATACCATGCCTGTCAATCTACATGGAAAAAGCTACCTCAAGCTGCTGGATTTTACTCCTGCGGAGATCCGGTACCTGCTGGATCTTTCCAGGAATTTTAAGGATTTGAAGCGTTCCGGCACCGTTCACAAATACCTGGAGGGGAAAAACATCGTTTTGCTGTTTGAAAAGACTTCCACCCGCACCCGCTGTGCTTTTGAGGTGGCCGGAGCGGATCTGGGCCTGGGCGTCACGTATCTGGACCCCGCCGGCTCTCAGATGGGCAAGAAGGAGAGTATTCCGGACACCGCCCGGGTTCTGGGCCGGATGTACGACGGCATCGAGTACCGCGGCTTCAGCCAGGAGCTGGTGGAGGAGCTGTCAAAGTATGCCGGCGTGCCGGTGTGGAACGGTCTGACCGACCGGTTCCATCCCACCCAGATGCTGGCCGATCTGCTGACCGCAGAGGAAAAGTTTGGCCGCTTAAAGGGCCTGAATTTCACCTACTTTGGCGACGCCCGCAACAATATGGGCAATTCCCTGATGGTGGCCTGTGCCAAAATGGGCCTCAACTTTACCGCCTGTGCCCCCAAGGCCCTGTTTCCCGACGCGGAGCTGGTGCAAACCTGCCAGAAGATTGCGGCGGACAACGACTGCACCGTTACCCTGACGGAAGACGTTTACAGGGGAGCCGCCGGGGCAGACATCATTTACACCGACATCTGGGTTTCCATGGGTGAGCCGGATGCGGTATGGGAAGCCCGCATCAAGCTGCTCAAGCCCTATCAGGTGAATCGGACGGTCATGGATCTGGCCGGCAGCGGCGCCATCTTTATGCACTGTCTCCCGTCCTTCCATGATACCCGCACCACGGTCGGTGCGCGGCGTGGAAGGGGTTGCCGCAGTGATCGATAAAGACTTTGCAGCCCGCCTTCTGGCAGAGCAAACCGGAGCCGATACGCTGCTGATTCTTACGGAAGTGGAGCAGGCGGCCATCCGCTTTGGCAAGCCGG
>QKDF01000209.1 GCA_003245395.1 Clostridia bacterium | reverse complement strand
CGTTCACCCATCTATTCGGGTGTCATCGAGGGTGTGGGTCCCCGATACTGCCCCTCCTTTGAGACAAAAATCATGCGTTTTCCGGACAAGCAGCGCCATCAGCTGTTTATTGAGCCCATGGGCCTGAACACAGAGGAACTGTATGTACAGGGCTTCTCCTCCTCTATGCCGGAGGAAGTGC
The DNA here is from genome assembly GCA_003245395.1 of Clostridia bacterium. Taxonomy (GTDB): domain Bacteria; phylum Bacillota; class Clostridia; order Oscillospirales; family Oscillospiraceae; genus Oscillibacter. Next base: position 11,936 of record QKDF01000209.1, on the reverse strand, counting down.
AGCTGCGGATGCTCCACAGCGTACCGGGACTGCGCCATGCGGTCATGACCCGTCCGGCTTATGCCATTGAGTATGACTGCATTGATCCTCTTGCCCTCCACCCCACGCTGGAGACCAAGCAAATCGCCGGGCTGTACGGCGCCGGCCAGTTCAACGGCTCCTCCGGATACGAGGAAGCAGCGGTACAGGGCTTTATGGCCGGTGTGAACGCCGCCCGAAAGCTACAGGGAAAGCCGCCTGTCATTTTGTCTCGGTCGGAATCCTATATCGGCACCCTGATCGACGATTTGGTGACAAAGGGCACCAACGAGCCTTACCGCATCATGACCTCCCGATCTGAGTACCGACTGCTTTTGCGCCAAGATAACGCCGATTTCCGGCTTACCGCGACAGGCCACAATATCGGGCTGGTTTCCGACGAGCAGCTTGCCGCCGTGGAACGCAAATATGCCGCCGTGGAGCGGGAAATCACCCGTCTGACCCACACCGGCGTCCCCCCTTCCACCGCGTTGTCCGCCTTCCTGGCACAGCGGGAAACATCCGATGTGGCGGATGGCTGCCGTCTGATTGATCTTCTGCGCCGACCCGGAATCCATTATGATGACCTCTCTCTCTTCGACCCTGAGCGCCCCGAGCTGCCCCCCACCGTAGGGGAACAGGTGGAAATCTCGGTTAAATATGAGGGCTATATCCGCCGCCAGCAAAAGCAGGTGGAAGACTTCCGGCGCATGGAATGCCACCAACTGCCCCCGGATCTGGATTACGCCGCCATCTCGGGACTCCGCTTGGAAGCCCGGGAAAAGCTGACCGCTGTCCGTCCGCTGGACATTGGACAGGCCTCCCGCATCTCCGGCGTCTCTCCCGCAGATGTTGCAGTTCTGATGATCTATCTGGGCCGGTGAGCCCTATTCCCAGAAAAGGAAGTCTTGCCATGATTCTCGATCTGACCCATACCATTACGGAAAATATGCCCGTTTATCCCGGTAGCCCCGCTCCCGCATTCACCTCCACAGGCAACCTGACCCGCAACGGATACCGGGAGACGATGATTCAGTTCGCTTCTCATACCGGAACCCACATGGACGCTCCCTTTCACATGCTCCAGCACGGTGCCTCACTGGACGAGCTGCCCCCTTCCCAGTTCTGCGGTCGGGCGGTGGTTCTGGATGTCTCCGAACTGCCTCCCAACGAGATTATTACCGAGGACTTTCTGCGTGCCCAGAACGGCAGCGTCCTGTCTGCCGACTTCGTTCTCTTTTATACCGGTTGGGAAAAGAAGTGGGGTACAAATGCCTACTACGACGATAATTTTCCGGTGCCCGACCGAGATGCGGCCCGATATCTCGTCTCCTGCGGCCTGAAGGGCGTGGGAACCGACGCCTTAAGCGTAGATACACTGCGGGACCCCGACCGGCTGGCACACAAAACACTGTTGGGCGGCGGGTTGGTGATTATTGAGAGCCTGTGTTTAAAAAAGCTGGTGGGGCGGAATGATATTATGTTCTTCGCGCTGCCAATGAAATTTGCCAATGCCGACGGCGCGCCTATCCGCGCCATTGCCGAGTTCCGTGATTTTTCTGAAAAGGAAGAAGGGACCAAAGCATGAGGAAATTCCTCGCCATTCTTGTATGCAAGCTGGGCCGTGCCGTGGGACGGCTGGTGGGTAAAGGCAGTTCCATGCCCGGTCAGGCCGCGCTGAAAATCTGTCCCGATATTCTGCGGCAGGTTCAGCTGCCGCCCCATATCATCGCTGTCACCGGCTCCAACGGCAAGACCTCAACCGTGGAGATGATCGCCGCCATTTTGCGTAAGGCAGGCAAAAGCGTAGTTTACAACGAAGAGGGCTCTAACCAGATTGAAGGCGTCACCACCGCGGTGTTAACCCATTGCACGCTGGGTGGAAAGATGAGCGCCGACGTACTGCTGATCGAGTCGGACGAGCGTTATGCCGCCCACAGCTTCCGGTACTTTCACCCCACCGAATTCGTGGTCACGAACCTTTACCGCGACCAGATGACCCGCAACGGCCATCCGGAGTGGGTCTATGACGCTCTGTATCCAGCCATGCATCCGGATACTACGCTGATTCTCAACGCCGACGATCCCCTCTCTTCCTGCTTTGCACTCAAGCACGAGAACGTCAAGTGGTTTGGGATGGACGCCTGCGCTCTTTCCTCAAAAGAGCCCTCGGGGATTTACCGGGACGGCGCCTATTGCCCTGTGTGCAAATCCCCCATGGTATACGATTACTACCATTACAACCAGATCGGCGCGTATCGCTGCCCATACTGCGGCCATAAAAAGCCCAAGACCGATTATACCGTTACGGCGGCCGATCTGGATTCCGGTACGCTGACCATAGACGGATCTCTGACCATTCAGCTTGCTTTCCGCAGCATCTACAATGTCTATAACATTGTGGCGGCTTACGCCGCCTGCCGGGAGTGCGGCGTGGACGCGGAAACCATCGGCAGCGTCATCAACAACTATATCCTGAAAAACGGACGGATGGTGCGCTTCAAGCTGGGTGCCCATCACGGCACGCTGCTGACCTCCAAGCACGAAAACAGCGTCGCTTACGACACAAATTTGCGCTACATTCGGGCTTCAAATACCCCCTGCTCCGTGGTGGTGATTGTGGACGCAGTCTCCCGCAAATATTTCACCAGCGAAACCAGCTGGCTGTGGGATATTGATTTCGGCCTGCTGGACTGCGAACATGTCAACCGCATCCTGCTGTGCGGACGCTACGCCAACGATCTGGCCGTTCGCTTCTCCTTTACCGGTCTCTCCCCCGAAAAGCTGGAAGTACATCCGGATATTCCGGAATCCTGCGGAGATCTGGAGGCAAACGGGGCCGAGGATGTGTTCGTGGTGACCTGCTTCTCCGACCGTGACAAACTGCTCTCGCTTGTGGAAAAGGAGGCGGTATAACATGGACATCCGCTTTGTACACTTTTACCCCGACCTGATGAATCTGTACGGCAGCTGGGGGAATGTGGCCCTGCTGCGCCGCCACCTGGAGGATCTGGGCAATACGGTGACTGTGGACACCGTCATCCCCAGCGGCGAGGCTGCTCTGACCGACGCGGACTTTATCTTCATGGGCGCCGGTACCGAGCGCAGCCAAAAGGCCGCTTTGCAGGACTTTTATCGCTTCGGCGATACCGTAAAAGCCGCAGCCACCGAAGGTACTGCCATGCTGCTGTGCGGTACGGCCATGGAGCTTCTGGGGCGAACCGTTACCGACGATGATGGCAAGGTTTTCGATGGAATTGCCTTGGCGGACTTTACCACTGTACAGGGAAAACACCGCATCGTGGGCGATGTATACGGCCAGACGGATTTATATCCTTCCGCCGTGGTAGGCTTTATGAATAAGTGTAGCCTGATCTCCGGCGTAGAGACGCCGCTTCTGACTTCCCTCTCCATGGGCTTCGGCAACGAGGATAAGTTGGGGCCAGAGGGCTTCCACCAGGGCAGCGTGTTTGCCTCTCAACTCACAGGGCCCATTCTGGTGAAAAATCCGCTGCTGCTTCGTGCGGTCATGGAGGCAATCTACCACCGCAGAGGACAATCTCTGCCGGAGACGCTCCCCTCTTATCCCTTTGAGGAACAGGGCTATGAAATCACCGCGGAGCAGCTCAAGCTGCGCAGCGAAGCTTCTAAATAATGCAAAAGCTGGCAGCCGCGATTTTGCGGCTGCCAGCTTTTTTTATTTTTCAGCGGTGTTGACCGGATCAATTACCTTCAGAACTTCTTTGTGCATGTCCAGTACTTCGATCCCCAAGTCCCTGTAATCCGCAGTATCAGGATTTTCATCAATCCGCAGCAAAGCGCTGTTGAGATAGGTGGTTTTCAGCACCTTTCCGTTGCGAGTTACATGGCAGTAAGGCGTGAAGTTCCGCCCCACCGCATACCAGGCCCCATCTTTTTCCACAAGATTTTGAATCTGAATGGGAGCCACGCCCATCTGCATATCAGTCGGGTCATAAAGCGATTCTCCGTCGGTCAGATACTTTCCGCCATATAGCGTATCATACTGGATTTTGCGCAAATCCAGGCGGTAAGTAGGCTCATCCTGACAGTACTGCTGAAACTGATTCATCAGTCCCCCGCTCACGCCGATCTTTTTCATTACTTCGGCGGAAAGCTGATAGGCATACAGATTTTCGTCATCCTTACGCAGACTGAAATTGCTCCAGATGAGGTATTTGGAATGATACAGAGTATCCGAAACCATGTCGTCATTCGTCAGCCCAAGGGACGGCAGATGGTCTCCATAGAGCACCAGTACAGTTTTTTCGTCCCGCTGTGACAGGGCCTGCGTCAGCTGGCCCAAAAACTCATCCATTTCATGAATCTGATTGAAATAATATTCCGCTGCATACTGATTTACCTGCTCTGGGCAGGATGTGACGGTAATGGCGGGATTCTGCAGAACCTCTTCCGTCGGGTACTTACCATGACCCTGAACAGAAACCGTAAACACCAGGTCAGGCTGATCGGGAGTAGCGTCCATTGCCTGAACAATCTGGCTGGTCAGAATATAATCTTTGGCCCAATTCTTGGGTGTTTTGGACGCCTTGGGCATCATTTCCAGCGAAGTGAAGTCGTCAAACCCCAAGTTGGCATAAACCTGATTGCGGCCGTAAAAGGTAGCCCGGTGATCGTGGACGGCGTGTGTGGCATAGCCCAGTTCCTTGAGATCGTAGGCCACAGACTCCACCGTCTGATCCGTCAAGCAGGTTTTATAGGGATACTCACCTGGACCGAAATACCGGGTGCTCATTCCGGTGAGCACTTCGCACTCCGTATTGGCCGTACCGGCCCCAACCACGGGGACAGTAAGATACCCGGTGGTACAGGTTTTTTCCATGGCATGCCAGTTGGGGAGAGGGTCCTGGGACAGCGTCAGCCCCTTTACCTCATCCGGGTCCATAAAGGATTCCAGCTGTACGAAAACGACATTGACATTCTCTATCGGGTTGAGTTTTTTTGCATCTTTTTGAATCTCCTCCCGGATACGTGTCATATCGTCTGCGCTGTATCCCAGCGGCAAGCGAATTCCGGTGTTCAACCAGGTCTGCAAAAAACAATAGCCAAAACCATAGTCGTCATAGGCGTTGCCCAGATTGTAAAAAACAATGGACAGGTCTCCTTTATTGAACGCCCAGTTCCAGCTTCCGGCCAGCAGCCCGCAGGAGGCAGCCATCGCCAAAACGCCGGAAAGCAATCTCCAGCGCAGCGGCTCCTTATTTTTCGGCCCCTTCCACAATAGAGACACCAGTGCCAGCAACAGCACCAGTACCGCCGCAAACAATAAGATAATATACTTCTTGGACAGGTAGTTGGGCAGTGTATCCAGGCCTGTATTCAGAACGGTCAAATCCGCAGTTGTAAATGGTGTCATGCGGTTGAGGAGAATGAATCCGTTCACACTGCCACCGATCACCCACAACGCAGAGACCAACGTCAGGAAAAACACTCTTCCCCGGAAGAAAAAGGCCGGGGTCAGCGTCACCAGCACCAGAAGAAAATTGACGGTAAGCGCCATCGGATGATGCTGTACGAATGCTGTAAACGCAGAAATTCCATCTGTGAACGCCTTGTGGTTGAATAGCTCATTGAGCAATGTGATACCCGCCCCAAGTATCGGAACCCAAAGCCACGGGCTGCGGTACCATTTCAGGCGGGCGGCGGATTGTATGTCATTCATGAATCTTCCCACTTCTTTCTTAATTGCGGATTGATTATAGTCTCTCTTCCCGGAATATGCCACTCTTTTTTAACAAAATCTTTCGTTATTATTAACAAAAAAACATTCTTTTAAAAGATTTCAAAGAAGCCTAAGGAAAAAGTGGAAAAAAAGGCCACGGGAAACTTCCCGTGGCCTTTTTGATAGGGTATTCGACGCTTTATTCGGCGTACATGGCCTTGAGCTTGAGCAGGTGCTCATAGCGTGCCTTGGCCGAAGCCTCGGACCGGGCAAACAGTTCGCCGGCGCGATCCGGGAATTCACGGGTCAGGCGGGAGTAACGGGCCTCGTTCATCAGGAAGTCCTGATAGCCGCCAGCCGGCTCCTTGGAGTCCAGAGAGAATTTCGCGCCCTGAGCAGCGGGATTGAACCGGAACAGGTTCCAATAGCCGCAATCCACAGCCTTCTTCATTTCCTTCTGGGCATTGGTCATGCCGCCCTTGATGGAATGCATCTCGCAGGGAGAGTAGCCGATAATCAGAGACGGGCCGGGATAGGCCTCTGCCTCGGCAATGGCCTTCAGGGTCTGGGAAGCATTGGCACCCATAGCCACCTGAGCCACATAGATATAGCCGTAGGACATGGCGATCTCAGCCAGAGACTTCTTCTTGATCTCCTTACCGGCAGCCGCGAACTGAGCGACCTGACCGATGTTGGAAGCCTTGGATGCCTGTCCACCGGTGTTGGAATACACCTCGGTATCGAAGACGAACACGTTGACATCGTTGCCGGAGGCCAGGACGTGATCCAGACCGCCGAAGCCGATATCATAGGCCCAGCCGTCGCCGCCGAAGATCCACATGGACTTCTTGCACAGGAATTCCTTATCGGCCAGAATTTCCTTGCTGTACGGGCAGGTGGGATCCTTCTCCAGCTCGGAGATCAGCTTGTCGGTAGCAGCACGGTTTGCAGCATAGTCGCCCATCGTGCTCAGGTATTCCTCACAGGCAGCCTTCTTGGTTTCGGAGGTGGTCACGCCGGAGAGCTCCTTGACCTTTTCGGACAGACGCTTCCGAGTTGCCTGCTGGCCCAGGTTCATGCCCAGACCGAACTCGGCGTTATCCTCGAACAGGGAGTTGGACCAGGCGGGACCATGGCCTTCCTTGTTCGTGCAGTACGGAGCAGTCGCAGCGGCGCCGCCCCAGATGGAGGAGCAGCCGGTGGCATTGGCGATATACATATGGTCGCCGAACAGCTGGGTCACCAGACGGGCATAGCTGGTCTCGGCGCAGCCGGCGCAGGAGCCGGAGAACTCCAGCAGAGGCTGCTTGAACTGGCTGCCCTTGATGGTGAGATCCTGCAAATCCTTCTTCTCGGAGACCTTGGAGACGCAGTAGTTGAACACATCCTGCTGGGCAGCCTCGTCCTCCTGGGGAACCATGGCCAGAGCAGTTACGGGGCACTGGCCCACGCACACGCCGCAGCCCATGCAGTCCAGCGGAGAGATGGCCATGGTGTACTTATACACGCCCTTGCCCTTGCCGGCCTTCACATCCACGATCTTCGCGGCGGCGGGAGCGGCCTTGGCCTCTTCCTCGGTCATCGCGATGGTACGGATGGTGGCATGGGGGCAGACATAGGAGCAGGTGCCGCACTGGATGCACTTTGTGCTGTCCCAAGTGGGAACGAAGGCAGCCACGCCGCGCTTTTCATATGCGGCTGCGCCCAGCTCAAACTGGCCGTCGACATGGGAAACAAATGCGGAGACAGGCAGATCATCGCCGTCCATCTTGCCGATGGGGTTGAGGATGTTCTTGACCTGCGCGACCAGAGCGGGAGCGCCTTCCAGAACGGTGGTATCGGCCTCGTCCTTGGCATCCGCCCAAGAAGCGGGCACATCGATCTTGCGATAGGCGGTAGCGCCGGCATCAATGGCCTTGTGGTTCATATCCACCACATCCTGGCCCTTCTTCAGGTAGGAATGCGTGGCGGCGTCCTTCATATACTGGATGGCTTCTTTTTCGGGCATCGGCTTAGCCAGGGAGAAGAAGGCGGACTGCAGAATGGTGTTGTTCCGCTTGCCCATGCCGATTTCCATGGCCAGATCGATGGCGTTGATGGTATAGAGCTGGATATTGTTCTTGGCAATATACCGCTTGGCCTCGGCGGGCATATGCTCGTCCAGTTCCTCCGGTGTCCAGCGGCAGTTGATCATGAAGACACCGCCGGGCTTGACATCGTTGACCATCTTGAAGCCCTTGACTACATAAGAGGGGTTGTGGCAGGCCACAAAATCAGCCTTATTGATATAATAGGAGGACTTGATGGGCTTGTCGCCGAAGCGCAGGTGGCTGATGGTGACGCCGCCGGTCTTCTTGGAATCGTACTGGAAGTATGCCTGAACATACTTGTCGGTATGATCGCCCAGAATCTTGATGGAGTTCTTGTTGGCGCCCACGGTACCGTCGCCGCCCAGGCCCCAGAACTTGCACGCAATTGTGCCGGCGGGAGCAACGGTGGGAGCAGCTTCCTCAGGCAGGGACAGGTTGGTCACATCGTCCACGATGCCGATGGTGAACTGGCGCTTGGGCTCAGCCTTGGTCAGTTCCTGATATACAGCGAACACGGAAGCGGGAGGCGTATCCTTGGAACCCAGACCATAGCGGCCGCCGGTAACCGTCACATCGGTGCGGCCAGCGTTCGCCAGAGCGGCAACCACATCCATGTAGAGGGGTTCGCCCATGGAGCCGGGCTCCTTGGTGCGATCCAGAACAGCGATCTTCTTGGCGGTGGCGGGGATAGCGGCAAGCAGCTTCTCCGTGGACAGAGGACGATACAGGTGAACCTTGACCATACCGACCTTCTGGCCGTTGGCATTCAGGTAATCAATGACTTCCTCGGCCACGTTGCAGATGGAGCCCATGGCAATGATGACACGGTCGGCATCGGCAGCACCATAGTAGTTGAACAGCTCGTAATCGGTGCCCAGCTTCTCGTTGATCTTGTGCATATACTTCTCAACGACGGCGGGCAGAGCGTCATAGAACTGATTGCAGGCCTCACGATGCTGGAAGAAAATATCTCCGTTCTCGTGGGAGCCGCGCATGTTGGGGCGCTCGGGGTTGAGGGCGTGCTTGCGGAACGCGTCGACAGCGTCCAGGTCGCACATCTCCTTGAGGTCCTCATAGTCCCACACAGCGATCTTCTGGATCTCGTGGGAGGTACGGAAGCCGTCGAAGAAGTTGATGAAGGGAACGCGGCCCTCGATGGCGGACAGATGAGCCACAGGCGACAGATCCATGATCTCCTGAGGATCGTTCTCGCACAGCATGGCAAAACCGGTCTGGCGGCAAGCCATCACGTCGGAGTGGTCACCGAAAATGTTAAGCGCATGGGTGGAAACGGTTCTGGCGGAAACGTGGAACACGCAGGGCAGCAGCTCACCGGCAATTTTGTACATATTGGGGAGCATCAGCAGCAGGCCCTGGGATGCGGTGTAGGTGGTGGTCAGCGCACCAGCGGACAAAGAGCCGTGCACGGTGCCGGCCGCGCCCGCCTCAGACTGCATCTCGCACACCTTCACAGTTGTGCCGAAGATGTTTTTCTGGCCAGCGGCAGACCACTGGTCAACCAAGTCTGCCATGGGGGAGGACGGAGTGATCGGATAGATCCCCGCCACTTCGGTAAACGCATAGCTGACATATGCAGCGGCGTTGTTACCGTCCATGGACTTGAACTTTCTTGCCATAAACTTACCTCCTAATTTTTCGCTGCTGTGGTTTGCAGCATTCTCGCGAAGCCACGAAATCGTTTTTCCCAACACGCCTTTCGTGCGACTGATATTATACCACCAGAGATTCCCTCTGTAAACTCTGGCTTGTTATTTTTTACACAATTTCCTCTTTTTCTGCGTAAAGGACAAAAGTTTGCTTGATTTTTGGTCACAATTTTAGAAGCAGGGTTCCAATTTTCGTCAGATTGTGGTAAACTGCTTTCAGTTTGGCGCATTGTTTTTACAGGTCTGCTTTCTCGCAAAAAGTCAGACCTCCCATTGTATGAATTTGCCTGTATTTTTTTGAAAGGGGGGTATGCCGTTTGGTCGTATCCGTGCGTTCGCTTGGGTTGAGCGGCATTGCGGGCTACGAGGTATCCGCGGAGTGTTTTCTCTCCGGCGGCCTGCCCGCTTTTGATGTTGTGGGTCTGCCGGATGCCGCTGTCCGGGAGGCCCGGGAGCGGGTTCGGGCGGCGGTAAAAAACTGCGGGGCTAAATTCCCCGTCAGTCGGATTACGGTCAATCTGGCGCCTGCCAGCCAGAAAAAGGAGGGGACTGTCTATGACCTCCCCATTTTTGTGGGAATTCTGGCCGCCTCTGGAGAAATTCCCCGCCTGCCCGACGGGGCCGCTTTTCTGGGAGAGCTTTCTCTCACCGGGGCATTGCGGGGAGTCAGCGGCGTGCTGCCCATGGCTCTGGCCGCGCGAACCGCGGGTATCCGGGAACTGTTCGTCCCCGCCGAAAACGCAGCCGAAGCCACTCTGGCCGGAGGTCTGACGGTTTACCCCGTGTCAGACGTAAACGCACTGGTGGCCCATCTGAAGGGGCTTTCTCATCTAGCCCCGGCCTCTGCCTGGGTTCCGCAGGAGACGGAAACTGATCTGCCGGACCTGCGGGATGTGGTGGGGCAGGAAAACGTCAAACGAGCGCTGGAGGTTGCCGCCGCCGGTGGGCACAACCTGCTGCTGATAGGATCTCCCGGATCGGGCAAATCCATGCTTGCGAAACGCCTGCCGTCCATTCTTCCCGATCTGACCCGAAACGAGGCACTGGAGGTCTCCGGCATCTGGTCCGTGGCCGGTCTGGCCGACCCAAAGCACCCCCTGCTGACGCGCCGTCCTTTCCGCAGTCCGCACCATACCGCGTCTGCTGCCGCCCTTTCCGGCGGAGGGCCTATGCTGCGGCCGGGGGAAATATCCCTCGCACACAACGGCGTGCTGTTTCTGGACGAGCTGCCGGAATTCCACCGGGATGTACTGGAGGCCATGCGCCAACCCCTGGAGGACGGAGAGGCCACCGTGGCCCGGGCCGGGGGCACACTGCGCCTGCCCGCCCGATTCCAGCTGGTGTGCGCCATGAACCCCTGCCGTTGTGGGTGGAGGGGACACCCTTCGGGGAAATGCACCTGCTCGGACCGAGACGTGGCCAAATACGTCCAAAAAATCTCCGGCCCGCTGCTTGATCGGATCGACTTATATGTCAACGTGCCCTCCGTGGAGTACGAGGCGCTGCGCCGCCGCAGAGCACCAGAGGATTCCGCCGCGGTAAAAGCACGGGTGGAAGCCGCTCGCGCTATCCAGAAGGCGCGCCTGACGGGTACCGGTCTCATCTGCAACGCCGCGCTGCCTCCCTCTATGATCGGGGAGGTATGCCGCCTGGACGCAGCAGGCGAAAAACTGATGAAAACCGCCTTTGAGCGTATGGGGCTTACCGCCCGTTCCCATGACCGGGTGCTGCGGGTGGCCCGCACCATCGCCGATCTGGACGATTCCCCACAGATTGAGGCATTCCATCTTGCGGAGGCCATCCAATACCGCAACGCGGATATTTTGAAGGGGTAATCAGCAAGGGCCGCGGCTGATGCCGCGGCCCTTGGTTTTTTTATGATTTCTCGGGCAGGACTGTAACCCGCCCCGTCGCAATATCATATTTTGCCCCAATTACCAGAACTTCGGGGTGGGCCCGCAGCACGGGGTTCCCCCGCAGCTTCCGGACTCCGCGGCGGATGTTTCGATCCTCTGCCAGAGCGATGATTTCTCCGTGGTCAGACGAGCAGCTTCTGGCCCACTCCACAGCGGGTTTAATTTCCGCCAGCAGCGCGCCCAGCGCGTCGGATACCGCCCCGCCCTGTACCGCGCTGGCCACAGCGCCGCAGCCGCTGTGGCCCAGCACCATCACCAGAGGAACGTTCAATGCCGACACGGCATATTCGATACTGCCCAAATCCAATTGTGAGAGGACGTTCCCCGCCGTACGCACGACAAAGAGCTCCCCCAGCGAACAGCCAAATACCAGATTTGGCGGCACTCTGGAGTCGGCGCATCCCATCACCACAGCGAACGGCATCTGCGCTTCGCTCAGCGCGGCAATCTGTTCCCGTGCGGGCTGCAGCTGCACCTCACCGCGGCAGTAGCGTTCATTTCCTTCCAGCAGACGGCGCAGAGCCTCCTGCCCGATGATCTTTTC
>QKDF01000088.1 GCA_003245395.1 Clostridia bacterium | reverse complement strand
GACTTATACTCCCAAGTGGAAGCGGGCTTACCAAAAGCATCAGTGGTGGTAGCAACATCCAGCTTCAGCTTGGTGAAGTACTGCTCGCAGAACTGCAGATAACCGTCGTTACCAGTGGTCTTGTAGCCAGAGCCAGTGGTGTTCAGCATGCTGCTGGCGGCCGTAGCGCCGGTCACGATGGTGGTGCCATCAGAGGTGCTGATCGTGGTGCCCTTGTTGCTGTAGTACACCATAGTAGCCTTCAGGGTGTTGAAGGCATACAGAGCAGCCTCTTCACGGGTCATGGCAGCAGAGCCGACGAAGCTATCGTTACCATCGGTCAGCTTGGTGGTGATGGCCAGCTTGGCAACGTTCACGGCCCAGTTGGTGCCGGTGAAGCCCTCGATGGAGCCATCATAGCCCAGAGCGCCCAGCAGCATCTTCAGGAACTGGAAGCCGGTCACCGTAGCGGTGGGCTTGAAAGTACCATCAGCATAGCCGTTGATGATGCCCTGAGAAGAGCAGTAGGCGATGTAGCCGGCGAACACGTTGGTCACGGGCACATCAGAGTAGGGAGCGCTGGTCACGCCCAGGGCGCTGGCAGCGGTGGGGCCCAGCAGCAGGTTGCAGATAATCTTTGCAGCTGCGCCGCGGGTCAGGGTAGCGGTGGGATTGAAGCTGCCGTCGGTATAGCCGTCGACAACACCAATTCCGGAGATCACGCCAACAGCTTCGTCATAAGAGATGGTGCTGTCATCCGTGAAGTCCTTGGCGCCGGCGCCGACTGTGACCAAAGTAAGGGTCATAGCCAATGCCATTACCACAGAAAGGAACTTCTTCATTGGATTTCCTCCTTTAAAATTTACCGGATAAAACCGGCATTTTCGAACATCCGAGGAGGATATCTCTTTGCCCCGGCACACATACCGTGGCTAGCCGATCCCGTATCTGTTCCGGGGACTCGAAAATACCGCCTCATTTGTTCATGTTGGATTCTAACAGATTCATTCAGTGATTACAAGATAGTTAGTCCATTTGAAACACAACTGTAATATTGAAAAAGCATTCCTCAGCGCCTTCTTTTTCCGCCCACACTTTGGGGTAAAATTATGGAGCACACGGGGATACAGGAGCCTCATAATCATGCACATTCATTGTGTTTACTTATTTTCTTACTATATAACTCACCTGTGTTAAATTATGTTTTTTGGCATGCGGCGTTTTAATAAGGTGCGTTCCAAATGCAAAACACCCTCTGCCTGATCCCGAGAGCATTGGAAATCCGCTGACGCTTAGCCAAGATTGAGTCACTGCTATTCTCTGGCTCTCCTGACAGGCAGACTTATCTCTCACGAAAATTGTTAGCCTCCGATGGTCTGATATTGACGCTGGCCTGTATTAGAACTATACAGATAAAAGTCAAAAGCAAATACCCACCAAAATAAAAGCAAAAAAGCCTGTAACCATTCTGATAGCGCTCATAGGTGTATTTTGTGACCTGACGTTATCACACAGGAGCGGGCGGCGGAAGCCGTCCGTCCCTTGTGTTTATGCCAGTAATTTTATAATATCTTTTTCGTTCCTGATAGCCGGCGCGATATGCGGCTGCGTTTCCTCGTCCTCCATCGCGCTGTCCACCGCGCCGATGTCTCGGTAGACAATCCGGATACTTTGAGCAGATGAGTGCGAATATTTCTTAGCACGTTCTCCGACCTCAATACGCTGGATGAACAATCGCAACAGCTCCGGCGTCAGCTCATCTATGACCGTGTAGCGCTTGGCTTTCTCTATAAACGCATCCACGTTAGCCGCCGACGCTTTCAGTTTTTCCAGCCGCGCTTCCTTCTCCGGAATGGAATCCGCGAGCGTTTTCTGCTCCGCGTTGTAATCGGCGGAGAGCAGACGGAACTGCTCGTTTGTCACACGCCCCAAAACGTTATCCTCATAGAGACGCTTGAACAGAGCCGTTAGCTCTTCGTTTCTGCGCCGCATGGAATCCAGATCTTTCTGCAGAGCGGTTATTTCCTTCCGCAGCTCCGTGCTGTTTTTTTGGTTGATGTACTCGGCAAACTGCCGCTCCTTCAGTCGGGCGAAATGCGTGATCCGACGAAGATCGTCCAGCACGATCTGGATGAGATCGGCCTCCCGGATATGATGAGGCGTACAGGCGTCTTTGCCGCGTTTCCCATAGGTATAGCATTTAAAGCAGTATTGGGATTTTTTCATTGATTCCGCCCGGTACAATACCAGCGGCTTTCCGCAGTCCGCACAGAAGGCAAGACCGGAAAATATATTCGGTTCGTCCATGTGTTTGGGTGTTCGCTTTTTATGCTGCCGCACTTCCTGCACGATATCCCACTGCTCCAGAGGGATCAGCGGCTCATGGGTGTTCATTACCACAACTTGCTCGCTTTCTGGCTTTCGGATGAACTTTTTGTTTTTATAAGAAAGTGTGGTGCATCGCAGTCCCGCCATATGTCCAAGATAGACCTTGTTGTCGAGGATGCCGGTGACCGTGCTGCTGCTCCAGGCATATGGCCGCGTGGTGTCCAGCCCCATATGAGATGCGCCGGTCTTGCGGTAATAGTAATTTGCCGGCGTCAGCACCTGTTCCGCCGTCAGGATACGGGCAATCTGATTTGGGCCCTTGCCGGAGGCACAAAGCTCGAAGATTCGACACACCACCGGAGCGGTTTCCTCATTGGGGACTATATCCTTGGTGTTACCATCCTTCTTACGATAGCCGTAAGGCGGTCTCCCACCCAGACGCTCACCGCGCTCCGCCTGCATCTTTTTTATGGCGCGAACCTTTTTGCTGGTGTCCTTCGCGTGGAGCTCGTTAGCCCAGTTGCGGATGGGGTTGAAGTCGTTGCTGCTTTCCACCAATGAGTCCACGCTGTCATTGACGGCAATAAAGCGAACACCTTTTTCCGGAAAGTATATTTCCGTGTATTGTCCTACCTGCAGATATTCACGCCCAAGACGGCTGAGATCCTTGACGATTAAAGTTTCTACCTCACCGCACTCAATCATCTCAACAATTTTCTTCCATGAAGGCCGATCAAAGTTTGTTCCGGAGTAGCCATCGTCAGCCAGAAAAAGTGTGTTTTCAAAACCGTTTTCCTCTGCATATCGTTGAAGGAACAATTGCTGATTATGAATGGAATTGCTCTCGCCCTGGCGCTCGTCCTCTTGGCTGAGCCTGCCGTAGAGTATATTGTATTTTTGGCCTGCCACTGTTTTCATACCTCCTTCATATTGGGGCA
>QKDF01000195.1 GCA_003245395.1 Clostridia bacterium | reverse complement strand
TGCTGATCGATCTTCTGAAGCTGGCCTCGCTCAATACGCCGGATACGCTGAGCAATGCGTTCAGTATGCTGGGAGCCTTGATTTTGGGGGACTTTGCCATCAAAGCGCATTGGCTGGTGCCGGAAGTGCTGGTGTATATGTCCTTTACCTCTATCTCCAGCTTTGCCCAGCCCAGTTATGAGCTGGGGTATGCGTTCAAGCTGATGCGGGTGGTGATGCTGCTGCTGATTGCGGCGCTGAGCTGGTGGGGGTTTGCGCTGGGACTGGGGCTGCTGTGCTTCCTGCTCTACACCACCAAGCCCATCATCGGGCGCGGGTATCTCTATCCGCTGATTCCGTTTTGCGCCAAGGATTTCGCGCAGCTGTTCTATCGACGGCCCATCAGCAGAAAGAATACCTGAGTTACGGCGGATCGCTGCTGCTTTTTCGGATTATTATTACAGGAAACAGAAAAAACGAGCATTGCCCAAAAGAGAACACACCCTTTCGCCTGTTGGGTCGGCAGGCGGAGGGGCGTGTTTTTGCTATATTGAGACTCCGTTTCGACGGGGCAGATGCGTGAAAGCAGATTGATGGACGCTTTTGCGAAAAAGCTGTTTTGTCCCCCGGCAGTTCAATCAAAGAGAGGCTGGCAGCCGCTGGTACAGTTCCATCTGCCGGCGAAGCTTTGCCGCCAGATCAGACGTCGCCGCGCCGGGCAGCATCCGCCAGCGCCAGTTGTTTCCCAGGGTGGACGGAGTGTTCATCCGCGCTTCGCTGCCCAGACCCAGCACATCCTGCATCTGTACCACGGTCAGACTGCCCACACTGCTCCACGCGCCGCGCATCAGGCCCCAGTGAAGTCCCTCCTCCTGTGTCAGGCGCAGGTATTCCCGGGCGGTTTCTACATCGGCGGAAGGTGCCGAGGTCATCCAGCCAAGGGCGGTGTCATTGTCATGAGTGCCGGTATAGACCACGCAGTTGCGCTCGTAGTTGTGGGGCAGATAATCGCCGCCCTCCCGGGTGTCAAAAGCGAACTGCAGCACCTTCATGCCCGGCAGGCCGCTGCGCGCAAGGAGCTCCCGCACCGAATGATCCAGAAAACCCAGATCCTCGGCAATCACATGATCCAGACCGGGGCCTTCCGCCAGAGCAGACAAGAGCTTCCAGCCGGGCCCCTGCCGCCAGCTGCCGTTTCGGGCGGTGGTGTCGCCAAAAGGAATGGCATAGAATGCGTCCAGACCCCGAAAATGATCGATCCGCAGAATGTCATAGATCGTCTTCTGATAACGAACCCGCTCTTTCCACCAGGCAAAATTGTTTTGCTCCATAAATGCCCAGTCGAACAGGGGGTTGCCCCACAGCTGCCCGTCGGCGGAAAAGCCGTCCGGAGGACAGCCGGCTACCAGTGTGGGCCGCAGATCTTCGCCCAGCAGAAACTGCCGGGGACGAGACCACACGTCTGCACTGTCCTCGGCCACATAGATGGGCAGGTCGCCGATGATGGAGACTCCTTTTTGGTTAACATAATTTTTAAAAGCTCGCCACTGACCGAAGAAAAGATACTGTACGCCGTTCCAGAAGTCCAGATCTGCGCTGTGCTCCGCACGAAAGGCGTCCAGGGCAGCTGGCTTACGACAGCGCAGCGGCGTTTCCCATTCCCACCAGGGGTGGTCATCGTGGGCGTTTTTCAGGGCCATAAAACAGGCGTAGTCCTCCAGCCAAAAGGCATTTTCTGTACAGAAAGCCGGATAGTCGTCCGGCGGGGCAGACAGCAGGCGTTCCACAGCCAGCCGCAGCACGCCCCAGCGCTGTTTGTACAGCACGCCGTAATCAACGGAATCCGGGGTGTCGCCCCAGTTGAGATTACAGAATTCCCCGGGCTGTAAAAGTCCCTCCTGCGCCAGCGTATCCAGATCGATAAGATAGGGATTGCCCGCAAAGGCGGAGAAGGATTGGTAAGGGGAATCACCGAAGCTGGTGGGACAGACGGGCAGCAGCTGCCACACGCTTTGACCGGCATCGGCGAGAAAGTCTGCAAAGTCCCATGCGGCCTGCCCCATGGTGCCGATGCCCCAAGGGGAGGGGAGAGAGGTCAGGTGCATCAAAATTCCGGCTTGTCTCACACCAACGCCTCCTTAACGAAGTCCCGGACGCTCTCACCCTCCACAAGCGTGAAGGGTACGGTTTCGTGCAGAGCGCCATTATCTCCTTCAATTTGTCCCAGCAGAAGAGTCACGCCCCGGCGGGCAAGCTCCTGGTCGCCCTGACGGATGGTGGTCAGACGGGGAATGGAGTAACGCCCAAGATCGATGCCGTCAAAGCCGATCAGGGAGATGTCTTCCGGTACCCGGCGGCCGTGGTCCTGCAAAGCCCTCAGCGCGCCGATTGCCATCACATCCGAGAAAGCAAATACGGCGGTCATCTCAGGGAACTGCTCCAGCAGCTTTTCCATGGCGGCGTAGCCGCTGTCCATGGAGAATCGCGCCGATTGGTATTGTTTCTCCGGGTCAAAGGGCAGACCGCAGGCGGCAAAACCCCGCTCACAGCCGGTCAGGCGCGCACAGCTGGCATCGGAGCCGCAGGCGATCCCTCCGAGAATTCCAATGTTCCTGTGGCCCCGCCGGGCCAGATAGCCGATACAGAAAGCGGCGGCGCTCACGTCGTCGGTGGTGACGCTGGAGAGATTGGGGAAGGCCAGCGCGGCGGCGCTGTTGGTCACCAGCGTACAGGGCACCGGAACGCTGCCGAAATTCCGGCGGAAATACAGCAGGTTACTGCCCAGAAATAAAATGCCGAGCGGTTTGCGCTCCCGGCACAGCAGGCGGGCCTGCTCCACCTCGTCGTCCTCCTCGTCGATATAGATGGCAAAGGTGGGATAACCCCGCTGGCGGATCTCAGCCTGAAGCTGCTCCAAAACTACGGCAAAAAGCATATTGCGGGTGCCCTTGACCACGATGGCGATCCCGCGTCCGGCCTGCTGCTTGAGATGGCGGGCATTGCTGTTGGGCGTGAACTGGTGGGCCGCCACCACGGCCAGGATTTTTTCACGGGCCTCCGGGGAGACGCCGGGCTGGTCGTTGAGCACGCGGGAAACGGTTCCCAGTGCGTACCCGGATTCTTTGGCGATATCTTTGATGGTCACGGTCCCAACTCCTCAGGTAAATCTTTTTCGGGTCGGCCTCAGCCCTTAACGGCGCCGGCTACCACACCCTTGATAATGTGCTTCTGTGCCAGCAGGTATACCACCACGATGGGGAAAACCGTCA
>QKDF01000106.1 GCA_003245395.1 Clostridia bacterium | reverse complement strand
GAGCAACACCAGGTGGGGAGTGTTGCATTTGAAGGGGAACATGGAGGAGCGGGCCGAACAATTGGCCCAATACATCATAGAGAATCAAACGACGGTCCGCGCCGCCGCGCAGAAATTCGGTATCAGCAAGTCCACCGTACATAAGGATATTTCCGAGCGGCTTCCGCAGTTCAACCGTGCACTCTATCTTCAGGTTCATCAGATTCTGGAAGTCAACAAAGCCCAACGGCATATCCGGGGCGGTATTGCCACCCGCAGGAAGTATCGCGGTGAGGAATGAATGCATATAATGTCCCAAATACCTAAACGGAGGGATCACTATGGCAAATCGTTCCTGCCGCCGTAAAAACACATCGGTATCCTCAGCGGCGGCAACAGCCAGGGAACCGGTCTCCGAGCCATCTGTCCGCCGCTGGCCTCATCCCATCTCTCAGCCTTGTCTTTTATCAACCGATTCGATGATGCAGTACATACTCTGTACACTGTCTTATCAGAATGAGCTGCTTTGTGAAATCAAGACATTGCTGGAGCAAATTGCCACCGATCTGGCTGACAGCACCAAGGAGACATAAAGCGGCGTGCCGAAAGGCACGCTGCTTTTTGTTGTTGCGCTTTTTCTTCAGCGGCTATATAATAGACAAGCATTATGTAAATCGCTCTGCGGCCACGGCCGCGTCTGGAGGATCAGTCCCATGCCAAAAAAACAACCCCGCAGGCGACGCAGCTGGAGCCGCACATTTCTGCTGATTCTTTTTGTGGCAGCTGCTCTTACCGGCATCTATAAAAGTGTTGTCCGTCCCATGGAGCTTCCCACCAAAGAAGAAACTCCCACACAGGAAGACGCTGCCTCCCAAAGCAGCACCGATCCTTCAGCGGAAGATGCCGCAGCACAGGCCGCCCTGGCGGCACATACCGAGCGCAAGCCCAATTTCTTCACCATTCTTGTTTCAGGAGTGGATGACGGCAACGGCGGCAGCGACACCAACATTCTGTTTGCGATCGACGCCGACAGCGGCTCCATCCACTGTGTCAGCATTCCCCGGGACACCAAGGCAATCATTGACGGGAAAGCCCACAAGATTAACTACGCTTACAATCACGGCGGCTCAGAGCTGTTGGCGGATACCATCTCCGACCAGCTGGGCATTCCCGTGGATTTCACCGTAACCGTGGGACTCAAAGGATTTCAAGCGCTGGTGGATGCCATCGGCGGCGTGGATTTCTATGTCCCGGTGGACATGGACTATGACGACCCCACCCAGGATCTGCACATCCACTTTCAGCAGGGCCAGCAGCATCTGACCGGTGCCGAGGCGCTGGAGGTGGTCCGGTTCCGGGAGGGCTACGCCTCGCAGGACCTGGGCAGGATGGAAACGCAGCAGAAGTTTCTGAAAACCGTGGCCAAGCAGGTGCTCAAGCCCGGCAATGTGGCCAAAGTCGCCACCTTTGCCAAAATTTTTCAGAAATATGTGGACACGGATCTGACCTTGGGCAATCTTGCCTGGCTGGGCCAGGAGGCTTTTTCCATGGGCAGCGACAATATCTCGTTCACCACCCTCTCCGGTACGTGGAAATCCCCCTATATCCATCTGGATCCGGACGCTGTGCTGCATCTGGTGAACGAATCCCTCAATCCCTATGTTGAAGACCGCACCGCTGCGGATTTGAATATCCCCAGCTGATTTCCCCTTATACGCTTCACACACGGACACAGGAGGTATCACGATGAGAAAACGACTTTTGGCCCTGCTTCTTACGCTGACAATGGTCCTTCCCGTTCCCGTCCTGGCCGCCGAAAATTCTGCAGACAATTTCGTCCGCAGCAAGACCTATGCCGGAGAGTTTTCCGACCTGACCCCCGATTCCACATTTTACTCCAATGTGTCTGCGCTCTATGAATATGGCCTGTCTCAAGGGAAAACGGACGGTACCTTCGGTCTGAAGGACAGCGTCACCGTCAGTCAGATCATTATCTTTGCCGCCCGCATTCGCAGTTTGTACGTCTCCGGTGATGCGGAGGCCGGCGCGGCCGCCTACCGCACGGAGGGGCAGCAGACTTATGAGCCCTATCTCGCCTATCTCCAGGCGCAGGGCGTGCTGGATACGGAGCTGAGCGGGACCTACTTTACCGCCGCGACCCGAGCGCAAGTGGCCCATGTGCTGGCTGCAACGCTGCCGGCAAACGTCCTGTCCCCCATCAACCAGGACCTGGTGACCGAGGGGTATGCCACCCGGCGATATATCACCGATGTAACGGAGTACACGGACTACTATCAGGACATTCTGTCTCTGTACAAGTGGGGTGTGTCCGTGGGTGCAGACGCCAAAGGCAGCTATCTGCCCGACGCCCCCATCACCCGTGGCGCCGTGGCAGCGATGCTCACCCGGATGGTGGACCCCTCCCTACGCCTGACGCCGGACTGGGTCATCCTTCCAACATACAGCGCGCAGGGAACCAGCTGGAGCGACCTGATCACGGGAAATACCACGTATCTGTCCGCTCCGTCCAGCCAGACGGAAATTGCGCAGGATGTGGCCTACATGCTCTCTCAGGAACGCAGTGTGCTGACGCTGGACTATGACCGGCGAATCAGTCTGTCGTTTGTCAATCAGGTGATGAATGAAGCGCTGAGCGAGGTGAAGTCCTACTGTGAGCAGCTTTACAATTCCGTCAGCTGCAATTATTCCACAGAAACAGGGCGGATTGTCCTGACCTTCTCCGACGTGTCCTCCGGCTCCTCTCTGTCGGAATATCGGGACTACACCCTCTCCGCCGCCATTGCCGTCCACGACCAGCTTTGGGCAAACGGGCAGATCACCTCCTCCATGAGCGACTATGAAAAAGCTAAGGTCTACTTTACCTGGATCTGCCAGAACTGCACCTATGACTACAGCGCGGGTACCGACTCCATCAGCCATATCGCCTACGCCCTGTTCAAAAACGGGACGGCGGTGTGCGACGGATACACCGGCGCATACAACCTGCTTTTAAAGCTGGAGGGGATTGACTGCTACGCTCTGTCCAACAGCGAGCACATCTGGACCGTTGCCACGCTGGACGGCACCGAATACCACATCGACACCACCTGGGGCGACAGCGCCGTCTCCATCGACTACAGCTATTTCGCCATGACGCCCCAGCAGTCCTGGAAGTACCACCAGTGGTAATAAATATAATGTAAAAGAGCGCCGGGGCCATAGGCTCCGGCGCTCTGCTTCGTCTATTCGTCTTCTCCAAACTCCCGGCGGAACTCC
>QKDF01000157.1 GCA_003245395.1 Clostridia bacterium | reverse complement strand
GGACACAGTATGGGAGATCTTCTGCTGAAGGAAGTTGCGCAGTCTCTGTTATCGGCCGTGGGATGCCGCAACACTGTTTCGCGTTTCGGCGGCGATGAATTCACCGTCCTGCTTGAAGATTTCTCCAGCAGCGCTGAATTGATTGCCATCCTTGACCGGCTGATTGATACGCTCAGCAAGCCCTTTATTCTAAAGGGGCATCGGGCATTTGTCACCGCCAGCATCGGAGTCTCCCTTTACCCGCAAGACGGAACAAACACGGCGACCTTGATTAAAAATGCAGACGCCTCCATGTATCATGCAAAGGGTCAGGGAAAAAACCGCTATGTCTTTTGCTCTCAGAAGGCCAAGGATGAAATATCCGGCAAAACGAGGCTGAGCAATCTCCTTTACCGGGCAATTGAAAAAGAACAGTTGTTGCTGCATTATCAGCCACAGGTGGATACAAAAAGCGGACGGATTGTGGGCTGCGAAGCTCTGATTCGCTGGGAACTTCCGGAGCAGGGAATCATTATGCCTGCGGACTTTATTCCTTTGGCCGAGCAGACCGGTCTGATTCATTCCATCGGAGAATGGGTGTTGGAGACCGCCTGTCGACAAAACAAGCTCTGGCATGAGATGGGATTTGACGAATTGCGCATCGCGGTCAATCTCTCCTTGCAGCAGCTGAAAAATCCGAAATTTGTACAGTTGGTTGATGAGATCCTCTCCCGTACCGGACTACCCGCCCGGTATCTGGAGCTGGAGATCACAGAGAGTGTGACCAACGGAAGTATCATCAACATCGTCGAGACGCTTGAACGCCTGAAGGCACTGGGTCTCTCCATTTCCATTGATGACTTCGGCACAGAGTATTCGTCGCTCAGCCGCCTCAAACACCTGCCCATTGACCGCATCAAAATGGATATGCAGTTCGTACAGGGCATTGATCAGGACGATAAGAATCGGGCAATTTCTAAAGTTATCATCGGCTTTGCGAAAAATCTGGATTTAAAAATCACGGCGGAAGGCGTAGAGACCGACTCACAAAAAGAGTTTTTATCTCAGCGGCTGTGTGACGAATCACAGGGATTTTACTACTTCCATCCCATGCCGGCAGATCAGGTTGAGCGGATTTTGCGTGAAAGACTGCTGCCCTGACATATTTTCAGGCTCCACTGCCAAAGGCAGCATGGGTCTTTCCTGCAGGCACATTTAAAAATGCCGTCTCCATGCGATCGCATGGAGACGGTTTTTCGTCCTGCTGCCCACAGCTATATCCGCAGTTTTTGAAGAAATGAACGGAATTTCAGAATAACCCTCTGTAGAATATCGGCGCTTCACAGCCGGTGCATAAATTCCATAAAAGGCCACATCCTAATGCCCAAAGGAGGATTTCATATGGGAATCATCGGTTGGATCATCATCGGTGCCATCGCGGGCTGGATTGCGAGCATGATTACCGGAAACAACCACCAGATGGGTGCTCTGGCTAACATCGGAGTCGGAGTTGCAGGCGGCTTTATCGGCGGCCTGGTAATGAATCTGTTGGGTGGAAGCGGAATCACGGGCTTTAATCTCTGGAGTCTGGCCGTGGCTGTCATTGGCGCCGTACTTCTGCTGTGGATTGTCAACGCCTTCCGAAAAAGGGCTTGATGCAACGCTGCAAACCCCCGCTGAAAGCCGCGATTTGCAAGATGCGGCTTTCGGCGGGGGTTTTTATAAACTTCATTTTTCCACGCTCGCCATAATTCGAAGAAAGGCATGCACCAGCTCCGGATCGAACTGTGTTCCTGCGCTACGTGCAATCTCCGTCAACGCAGCTTCCCGGGGCATTGCCTTTCGGTAAACTCTGTCCTGGGTCATTGCGTCATAAGCATCAGTAATTGCAATAATTCTTGCCATCAAAGGAATATTCTCTCCCGCCAACCCCTGTGGATATCCGCTGCCGTCCCACCGCTCGTGATGGCAGAGAATCCCGTCGGCAATGTGACGCAGTTCGGGACTGGAGTTTGCAATCCGGTAACCGGCTTCGGGATGTTTTTTAATCTGGCGCCACTCCTCGCTGTTCAGCGGACCGGCCTTCATGAGAATATTCTGATCCACGCTGACCTTGCCTATATCGTGCAGCATAGCCAACAGTTCCAGCTCGTCCATTTTACTTTCGGGAAATCCCACCTCTTTCCCCAGCCACCGGGACAACTGGGCCATGCGCTCAGCGTGTTCTTCCGTCTCGTTGCTCTTTTCAAACATCGTGGTTCTGATAGAGGCCAGAATAGAACTATGCACACTCCTCTGCTCCAGCAGCTTTCTTCTGTACATCAGATCCTCCGCCAGAATCATAATCTGGTCAAAGGTCTGGGTGCCGTCTTCTTTGGTCGCATATCCCAGTGCAATGTCGGGATGGATCTCTCCCCTATCCAAGTATTCTTTGTCGAGCGTCGTTCGGATTTTTTCTGCAATTTCTCCTGCCGTCTTTAAGCCGGTTTTGGGCAGCAAAATCAAAAACTCGTCTCCGCCGACCCTGGCAACCACATCCCCGGATCTGGAGCACCGGGCCAGCACACTGGCAACCTGCTTTAAAAATTCATCTCCCCTTGCGTGTCCGAAGGCGTCATTAATCAGCTTCATTCCGTTCACATCACCAGAGATCAGGGACAGCGGATAAAACTCCTGCCTGTCCAAACGCACCTGCTCTTCCAGAAAGAACGCCCGGTTATATACACCGGTCAGCACATCATGATAGCTGAGATATTTGATCCGATCCGCTCGCTCCTTATGCGCCGTCATGTTTCGGGATACGCCGATAATGCCGATTACACTGCCGTCGGTATCACGATAAAGATTCTTGACAGTGTCCAGGTACGCTTTTTTTCCATTGGACAATAAAACCGCCTCTTGGCTGTTGACGGGTCCACCGCTCTTCTTCAATTCTTCGTCTTCATGGACGTACATACCTGCCTTTGCTTCATCAAACAGCTCAAAATCCGACCGCCCAACAATTTCTTTTTCCCGCCTACCGCTGAATATTTCAAATGCCTTGTTACAGCCCTGGTAAATTCCCTTGCAGTCTTTATAAAAGATGTAGTCCGGAATCGAGTCCATCAAGGCTTTTAAAAACACCTGTTTTCTGTCAAGCTCGTGAAAAACCTCCATGTAAGATCGGTTGGATTCCTCCAGCTCTTGGTTTATCTTTTCAATAATACGCTGTGAATTAAGCACTTTCTCAATAGAGCGCCAACTGAGAATATAGATGAGAATAGCTGTAATCAGTACATACAGGAGTCCCTTC
>QKDF01000009.1 GCA_003245395.1 Clostridia bacterium | reverse complement strand
CATTACCGATCCGGCAGAAGTTGCCCGCCTGCATTTTCTGGACAGTCTGTCCCTGCTGAAGCTGGTGGATTTCCACGGGGTTTCACTGGTGGATGTGGGAACCGGCGCAGGCTTTCCCGGACTGCCTCTGCGTCTGATGGAGCCAAGTATTCATCTCACACTTCTGGATTCTTTGGGAAAGCGAATCACTTTTTTACAAGAGGTCTGTGACGATTTGGATCTATCGGATGTCATGTGCGTCCATGCACGGGCAGAGGAGTTCGCCGCAAAGCATCGAGAAGGCTTTGATTTCGCAGTTTCCCGTGCAGTTGCATCACTGCCGATGCTGTCAGAATTATGCCTGCCTCTGGTCAAGCCGGGTGGAATATTTTTAGCCATGAAGTCCGTAGACTGTGACGAAGAAGTTGCTTCCGCGCACCGGGCCATTGCACTGCTGGGCGGAGAGATTTCGGATGTAAAAGATTATGCTATCCCAGGAACAGACGTGGTACACCGGGCAATCTTCATTCGGAAGGTCTCTCCCACTCCTGTAAAATATCCACGTGCCTTTGCAAAAATCAAAAAAGCTCCGCTATAGAAAAGAGCAAGATGAGAGGTGAGATCCATCATGTGTGAATGTATTGCCGTGGTTTCCGGAAAGGGAGGCACTGGCAAAACCTCCTTTGTCGCAGGAGTCGGCACCGCCTTGGCCCAGGCCGGAAAAAAAGTGCTGTGTATTGACTGCGACATCGGTCTGCGGAACCTGGATTTGGCTCTGGGGCTGGCGGATCGGGCACTGATGGATTTCTCTGATGTGGCGCAAAACCGCTGTTCTCTGTCCAATGCGGTCGTAGGGCTGCCGGGCCTTGAAAAGCTACATCTGCTGACTGCACCGGCACGCAGCCGCGGCCGTCCCGTAGAACAGTCGCAATTTCTGGATTTACTGGCGCAGGCGCGGGAACGATACGACTATTGCCTGCTGGATGCGCCGGCAGGCCTGGGCAGTGCATTTCAACTGGCCATCTGCGGTGCAGACCATGTGATTGTTGTCACAACCAGCGATGCTGCTTCCCTGCGCGATGCCCAGCACACCGTCATGGAATTGAGTCGTTTTCCCCGTGGAACGCTGCATCTGGTGGTAAATCGGGTTCGTAAAAAAATGCTGCGCCACATGCACGCGACGATCGATGACGCGATTGATTCGGCAGGTCTTCCCCTGCTGGGTGTCGTCCCCGAGGACGACGGACTTCCCCTGGCACTCAACCGCGGCGTCCCTTTGCTGCTCAGTGGGGACGAACTCGCCGCCACCGCATATAAAAATATCGCCAGACGCATACTGGGACAGCGTGTCCCATTGATGCATATCAAGTAGAAAGGGGCAATCACATGAATATCGCCTTGATGTCACACGACAATAAAAAAGATCTGATGGTTCAGTTCTGTACCGCATACGCCGGCATTCTTTCCCGGCATACGCTCTATGCCACGAATACCACCGGACATATGGTGTCCGAGTCAACGGGTCTGAACATCCACTGCTTTTTATCTTACGCACACGGAGGCAGCCAGCAGATCGGGGCTCGGATTGCCTACAATGAAATCGATCTGGTACTGTTTTTCTGCGATCCCAACAGCGAATCCATGGCCGAGGATGTGACTTACATCTCCCGGCTGTGCGATCAGAATAATATTCCTTATGCCAGCAATATTGCCACGGCCGAAATGCTGATTCTCGGTCTGGCCCGGGGCGATTTGGACTGGCGGGATATCGTCAATCCGAAAAACACGCATTGATCCGGCTTTTGTGCCGCTATTCTTGACTTTCCTTGAAAAAATATATAGAATAAACTTCCACAGTACCGTGACGAAGCCGCAGCAGTACCCCGTACACCGCCACACAGAGAAAAACGCCTCCGGCTGAAAGCGTTTTGGCAGGCAGCGGGCAAAGGACAGCGGCTGAGCGGGGGCGGAAACGCCCACGGCTCCCTCCCCGTATAAGGAGGCAAAAGGAGAGGATCGTTCCTCTTGAATTTGGGTGGCACCACGAAGCGGTCTGCGCTCTCGTCCCAAAAAGCCTGGGACGGGAGCGCCTTTTTGCGAAAATCTTCAAATGTATGCTGCTTTTCGCCATGCTTTCTCGCAGGTAAAACAATTGAAATTTCCCCTCTTCTCCTGTTGCAGCACTGTCACTGTCGCTGCACAGACCGATCAACACTGAAAAAGGAGCGTCACTATGCCGATTCAGAAACCCCGCACTCTGTCGGGCTTCATGGAGCTGCTGCCCGCGCCGCAGCAGCAGATGGAACGCATCATGGAAATCCTCCGCCGTACCTATTCTCTCTACGGCTTTACTCCCCTGGACACACCCGCCATCGAAGCCAGCGAGGTTTTGCTGGCAAAGGGTGGCGGCGAAACCGAAAAGCAGATTTACCGTTTTACGAAAGGCGATGCCGATCTTTCGCTGCGCTTCGATCTGACCGTGCCTCTCGCCAAATATGTGGCTCTGCACTACAGCGAGCTCTCCTTCCCTTTCCGCCGTTATCAGATCGGCAAGGTTTACCGTGGTGAGCGTGCCCAGCGGGGGCGGTTTCGAGAGTTTTATCAGGCGGATATCGACATCATAGGAGACGGCAAGCTCTCCATTGTTAACGAGGCGGAAATTCCCTCCATTATCTATAAGACGTTTTCCACATTGGGCCTGAAACGCTTTCAGATCCGGGTGAACAACCGAAAAATCCTGAACGGCTTCTATGCCATGCTGGGCCTGACGGAGCTTTCCGGCGACGTAATGCGCACGGTGGACAAGCTGGAGAAAATTGGCGCCGAAAAAGTGCGGGAAATTCTGGTGGAAGACCTCTCGATTGACGGAGACAAGGCGGATGAAATCCTGAAATTCATCGCCATCGGCGGCGGAAACAACGCGGTCCTCATGGCCCTGGAAGGCTATCGTGGCCGTAACCCACTCTTTGACGAGGGCCTGGACGAGCTAACCACCGTCGTGAAATACCTCTCCGCGTTCGGCGTGTCCGCGGAGAATTTCGCCGTGGACCTGACCATCGCCCGCGGTCTGGATTATTATACCGGCACCGTCTATGAAACCACTCTGCTGGATCATCCCGAAATTGGCTCCGTCTGCTCCGGCGGACGATATGACAATTTGGCGGAGTACTACACCGACCGCCAGCTCCCCGGTGCGGGAATCTCCATCGGATTGACCCGCCTGTTTTACGTGCTGGGCGAGCAGGGGCTGCTCAATCCCGAACTGCCCACCGCCCCGACGGACGTGTTGGTGCTGCCCATGACCGAGGATCTGTCCACCGCCATCTCTCTGGCCACCCGCATGCGGGAGGTCGGCATCCGGACACAGCTGCACTGTGAGGATAAAAAATTCAAGGCCAAAATTTCCTATGCCGATAAGCTGAAAATCCCCTATGTGGTCTTTCTTGGTGAAGAAGAAATTCAAAAGGGTGTGGTGACCTGCAAAGATATGGTCACCGGCGAGCAGACGCAGCTTGACCCAGCCGCCACCATCTATCGTATCAAAGCGGGTTTGGCCGAGCGGGAAAAGGGTACGGTTATTCTGGGATAATGTAAAAAGCGCAATCCATTTTGGAATATCAGCTGTCAATTATCCTATATGTAATCGCATTTTCCTTATATTGAGAGAAAAGAGGCTTTTTCTATGACACAATCACGCACCCATACCTGCGGAGAACTGCGTGCTGCAGACGCCGGCAGGCAGGTGAAAATTGCAGGCTGGATGGAAAACGTTCGGGAAGTCGGCAGTGAGCTGGCCTTCATCGTAGTCCGGGATTTTTACGGCACCACGCAGGTGGTAGCGGAAACGGCGGAGATGGTTGCTCTGGCCAAATCCATCACCAAGGAATCCACCATTTCCGTGGAAGGCATCGTGCGGGAACGCGCCAGCAAAAACTCCAACCTTCCCACCGGCGACATTGAAATTGTTCCGGAAAAAATTGAGGTTTTGGGCCGCTGCCGGTATAACGAACTTCCCTTCCCCATCAACCGCAGCCGGGAGGCCGACGAGTCCACCCGCTTGAAATACCGCTATCTGGACCTGCGCAATCCAGATGTAAAAAAGAACATCATCTTGCGGTGCAGCGTGGTCTCCGCTCTGCGTCAGGCCATGACCGAGCATGGTTTTCTGGAGATCACCACTCCCATCCTCACCGCCTCCTCGCCCGAGGGCGCCCGGGACTATCTGGTGCCCGCCCGGAATCACCCCGGCAAATTCTATGCCCTGCCCCAGGCTCCGCAGCAGTTCAAGCAGCTGCTGATGACCTCGGGCTTCGACCGTTACTTCCAGATTGCCCCCTGCTTCCGGGACGAGGACGCCCGGGCCGACCGCTCCCCCGGCGAATTTTATCAGCTGGATATGGAAATGGCGTTCGCCACGCAAGAGGATGTCTTTGCGGTCCTGGAGGATGTGCTTCCCCCGATTTTTGCAAAGTTTGGAACCTATAACCGGGCCTCCGCAGCTCCGTTCACCCGCATCCCTTACCGGGAGGCTATGGAAAAATACGGCTCCGACAAGCCGGATCTGCGCATTGATCTGACCGTGCAGGACATCAGCGACCTGCTGAGCAGTTGCGGCTTCGAACCCTTTGTGGGCAATATTGTCAAAGCCGTGGTGGTCTCCGACTTTAAGGAAACTCGGAAATTCATCGACAAAACACTGGCCGATGTGGAGACACAGAGCGGCAGCAAGGCTTATTGGTTCCGCCTGGACGAGTCCGGCGAGCTGGTGGGCGGCATCGCAAAATTCCTGCAGGAAAAGAAGGCCGAGATCATTTCTTCTCTGGGTCTTGTCCCCGGGTGCTTTGTGGCGCTGTCCTCCGGAAAGCTGACCACTGCTCAGAAGACCGCAGGTGTGCTGGTGAAAACGCTGGGTGCTGCCGTCCCCGGACATATGGACAAAGAGCAGTATGCCTTCTGCTGGATTGTAGACTTCCCTATGTACGAGATCGGCGAGGAGTCCGGCGAGCTGGAATTCTGTCACAATCCGTTTTCCATGCCCTCCGGCGGCCTGGACGTCCTGCTGAAAGCCGAAGCAGGCGAGCTGGACCCTCTGAGCATTACCGCAGACCAGTACGATCTGGTCTGCAATGGCGTCGAACTTAGCTCCGGTGCAGTGCGTAACCACGATCCGGAGATCATGATCAAAGCCTTCGAATTGGTCCGCTTGGGTGAAAACGATGTGAAAGCAAAGTTCCCCGCCATGTACAACGCCTTCTGCTACGGTGCGCCTCCTCATGCGGGCATTGCGCCGGGCGTAGACCGCATGGTGATGCTGTTGGCCGGCGAGGATTCCATTCGGGAGATCATCCCCTTCCCCATGAATAAAAACGCCCAGGACGTGATGATGGGTGCTCCTTCCGAGGTAACGCAAAAGCAGCTGGACGAACTCCATATCGCCCTTGTAAAACCCGAATAATTTGAGCAGACTGTGCGGAGAGCGGAAACTCTCCGCACTTTTCTTTCGTCTTACTTTGTGATAAACTGGAATCCGTATTGGGAGGTGCCTATGAAACGCCTGGCTGCGGCGTTTTTTGCCGTTTTTTGTATTTTTTCCCTGTCTGCCTGTTCCCTTTTGCCCAGCTCTCCCGGCAACGCTGGAAAGTCTTCCTCAAGTGCTTCACCGGCGGCTTCTTCATCGCAGACTTCCTCTGCTCCTGCCGAACCGGCTGTGCCTCCCACAAATCAGGAACGCGCGGCAAAACTGGTATCGAATATGACCACAGAGGAAAAGGTGGGGCAGCTGTTTTTCGTTCGCTGTCCTTCGGAGAATGCTGTCTCTGATGTGTCATCCTATCATCTGGGAGGCTATCTTCTTTTTGGCCGGGACACAAAAGACAAAACCGCCGATGACTTGATCCAGACCATCCAAAGTTATCAGGACACCGCAAAAATCCCCCTGCTCATTGGCGTAGATGAAGAGGGCGGCACAGTGGTTCGAGTCAGTTCCAACCCGTATCTGCGAAGCAAAAAATACGCTTCTCCACAGGCTCTTTACGCTACCGGAGGCATGGACGCTGTCCGGTCAGACACGCGGAAAAAGGATGTGCTCCTCTCCGCGCTGGGATTTAACGTGAATCTGGCGCCGGTGGCGGACGTATCCACCGATCAATCAGATTTCATCTTCGCCCGTGCCTTCGGTCAGGACGCGCAGGCAACCTCGGATTATGTTTCAACAGTAATTGCCCAGATGTCCGCTGACGATATGGGTTCTGTTTTAAAACACTTTCCCGGCTATGGCAGCAATGTAGATACCCACACAGGTATCGCGGTGGATAAGCGGTCTCTGGAAAGCTTTGAGATCTCCGATTTTCTCCCCTTCTCCGCCGGATTTGAAGCCTCGAACGGAAAAACCGCCGTGCTGGTCTCCCACAATATCATGACGGCGGTGGACGACAAGCTGCCCGCGTCTCTCTCACCCTCTGTCCATGCGCTGCTGCGCAATAAGTTGAACTTTGACGGCGTGGTTATGACAGACGATCTGGCCATGGACGCCGTGGCGGCTTATGCCAAGGATGGTAGTGTGGCCGTGCTGGCCCTGCAGGCCGGCAACGATCTCCTGCTC
The DNA here is from genome assembly GCA_003245395.1 of Clostridia bacterium. Classification (GTDB taxonomy): domain Bacteria; phylum Bacillota; class Clostridia; order Oscillospirales; family Oscillospiraceae; genus Oscillibacter. The sequence goes on along the minus strand of QKDF01000009.1, from coordinate 5,650 downwards.
ACCAGCGATTACCGCACCCAGATCCCACAGGTTCTTGAGGCGCTGAATGCCGGCTCGCTGGACGAGGCCTCCATCGATGCGGCCTGTGTCCGGGTTCTGGTGTGGAAAATGGCCCTGGGTCTGCTGTAAGGCGACAAGCCGCGTGATCAACGCTGGGCGGAGTCTTATTATCCAGATCTTTTGGAGCCGAATGCTGCCGCGCCTCTGCCTACCCGGTCTTTAGCCAAATCGTCAATCACTTCTAAAGAGAAAGGACTTTTCCACAATGCCCACTGAAAAACTCTACTATCAGGACCCATTCCTGCAACAATTCTCCGCCGTGGTCCTCTCCTGCGAACCCTTGAAAACAGGCTATTCCATTGTTCTGGACCGCACCGTATTCTATCCAGAAGGCGGCGGACAGCCCGCCGATCACGGGACGCTCAACGGTGTCTCCGTCACTGATGTCCATGAAAAAAACGGTGAGGTTTTCCACATTTGTAAAAACCCCGTGGAGATTGGGGAAACTGTCACCGGCAAAATAGACTGGGCCCGCCGCTTTGACCATATGCAGCAGCACTCTGGCGAGCATATCCTCAGCGGGATTCTGTGCAGCGATTATCACTGTGACAATGTAGGCTTTCACATGGGCGCGGAAACAGTGACCATCGACTATAACACCGAAATCACCTGGGAGCAGGCCATGGATGCGGAGCGAAAGGCCAACGCCTTCATTACCGCCGATCTCCCCGTACAAATTGATTATCCTTCCCAGGCAGAACTGGACGCACTGGATTACCGCTCCAAAAAAGAGCTGACCGGTCAGGTGCGCATTGTCACCTTTCCCGATGCGGACTGCTGCGCCTGCTGTGGAACCCATATTCTGCGCACCGGCCAAGTGGGCCTTGTAAAGATTCTGTCTCTTCAGAAATTCCGGGAAGGCGTCCGTCTGGAAATCGTCAGCGGAGAGCGGGCGCTGCAGCTCTTTTCTGCGGTCTATGATCAAAACCGCCTGGTGGCCCAGCAGCTGTCCGTCAAACCGGACAGTACGGCGGCGGCGGTTGATCGTCTGAAGAAAGAGCTGGAGGAAACAAAAAAGCGGGCCTCGGACTTGGAGTCTTCCCTCTTTGCTGCCAGAGCGGAACGTTTTGCCGGAGCGGGAGACATCCTGCTCATCGAGCCGCCTATGGGCGGCGATCAGGCCCGTCGTCTGGCCGATGCAGTGACCCAACGCAGCGGCGGACTGGCAGCGGTGTTCGCCGGAGAAAATGGCCGATACAACTATGCTCTGCTTCGCTCCGACGGGGCTGATATTACCTCATTGGTTAAAGCCCTCAACGCCGCTTTGAATGGAAGAGGCGGCGGACGAAACGGTTTTGCTCATGGAAGCGTTCAGGCAGAAGAAAACGAAATCCGTAATTTTTTTACCAAATGAAGCTCTAACATGAATGGAAGGCCGGTGTGCTCCATGCTCAGTTCGGAAAGTTATCAACTGGTAATTCAAAAGTTTTTGCAGAATTTACGCAGTGGAGCTCTTTCGCCCAACGACAAAATCTATTCCGAGCATCAGCTGGCCCGAATTCTGGGCATTCCCCGTGCCCAAGTGCGCGAGGTATATGCGGCTCTCTCCGTTTTGGGAATTCTCTACGGACAGCAGGGCAAAGGGACTTTCCTGAGCGGCGGTGACCTGGCCCAGAATTCGAACATTCTCTATCTGATGACTCTGACCGCTGGAGAACGTTTTGAGGACGTACTGGCCGTCCGCCGAATTCTGGAGACCGGTGGCGCTATGGCGGCAGCAAGGGAGCGAACGGAAAACGACATCCAGTTTTTGCAGACCTGTGCGGAAACCATTGCTGTCAGCCGCGACCCACAGGTGCTCACCGACGCGGACACGGCTCTGCATGCCCGCATTGTGCAGGCATCGGGCAACGCCCTTCTGCACAGTCTCTTTCAGATTGTGGTTGGATATATGACGCGTATTTCCCTGAACCACTGGACACAGGTCGTGGCGCAAGGGCCTCCCGTACGCCTGGAGGACTATATTGCGCAGCACTGCGCATTGGTGGACGCTATAAAGGCCGGTGACGGAGCGGCCCTGTACACACACCTGGAGCAGCATTTTGCGACATTGGAAAAGAATTACGGACTGCCAAATTAAGCCGGAGTGGAATATTCCACTCCGGCTTTTACTCTTTTATCTGACTTGTTGACAACTTTCTATGTGGCTTTCCTTGGATTTTTTATGCATTTGTGCTACATTGCAGATAATCATTCAAATATAGGCAAAGGAGCTGGCAGCAATGACCGGAGTTATGAAAGCCGTTGTAAAAATCGCACCCGCAGAGGGCTGTCTGGAACTGCAGACCCTTCCTATCCCGGAACCGGGTCCCCGCGAAATTTTGGTCCGGGTAAAAGCCGCAGCCATCTGCGGCACAGACGTACATATCCGCCATTGGAACCCCTGGTCTCAGGCCCGAATTTCCCCTCCGGTCGTCATCGGACACGAATTTTCCGGTGAGGTGGTGGAAATCGGCAGTGATGTACATACCGTGCGGGTTGGCGACCGCGTTTCCTCCGAATCTCACATTCCGTGCAACAATTGTCAGATCTGCCACGAAGGCAACCGCCACGTCTGTCCACACACCAAATGTATCGGCGTGCACCAGGACGGTTGTTTTGCTGAGTATATCGTCATTCCGGAGGAAATCGCCTTTGTCTACAACGATCCTGCTCTCCCCTGGGAGCAGCTGGCGCTGATGGAACCCCTGGGGGTCTCCGTCCATGCCATGATGGATGTCCCGTTGACGGGAAAGGCTGTAGCCATAATCGGTGCGGGTCCGCTGGGACAAATGGGGATTCTGCTGGCAAAGTTGTCCGGAGCCTCCAGAATTATCGTGCTGGAGCCCAACACCGCCCGCAGAAAGACCGCGCTTCAACAAGGGGCGGATGCGGTGATCGATCCAGTTTCTCAAGACCCCGTAGAGGCTGTCCTTCATTTGACGGATGGCTGTGGCCCCCATGTGGCGGTAGATTTTTCCGGCAGTACAGCTGGACTGACGGCCGCCATGTCCTATCTGCGTCCTGAGGGGCGGCTGATCTGCGTTGCCCTCTCCGACAAGCCCATCTCCGTGAGCATTTCGGACTTTGGATACCGTGGCTGCTCCATCCGCGGTATCGCCGGGCGCCGCATGTATGAAAACTGGGAGGAAATGCGGGGATTTCTGGCGCTGGGCTTGGATTTATCCTCCATTGTAACCCATGTGCTTCCTTTGAAAGAATTCTCACAAGGTATCGACCTGACCGAGCGCGGCGAGTGCGCCAAGTGCATTCTGATGCCACAATAAAATACGCTCAAAACACCGATAAAAAGACGAGAGCCGGGATTACCCGGCCCCCGTCTTTATTCTGTTCTGAACAGATCAATATGCCAGCTTTTCGTCCAGATAAGCCTTCAGCTGAGAAATGGGAATGCGCACCTGCTGCATGGTATCGCGGTCGCGGACAGTGACGGAATCATCGCCGCTCTTTTCCGCATCACCCACCGTGTCAAAATCCACGGTAACGCAGTAAGGCGTACCAATCTCATCTTCCCGGCGGTAACGCTTACCGATAGAGCCGGTGTCGTCATAGTCCACCATGTAATACTTGGACAGTGCCGCCTGAATCTCCAAAGCCTTATCGCCCAGCTTCTTGGACAGGGGCAGAATTGCCACCTTATAGGGCGCAATGGCGGGATGGAAGTGCATCACCACGCGGGTGTCGTTCTTTTCGGGATCGACAACCTCTTCGTCGTAGGCCTCCACCAGCAGAGCCAAGGTCATACGATCGGCACCCAGAGAAGGTTCGATAACAAATGGAATATAGTGCTCGTTCTTCTCCTGATCGAAATAGGTCAAATCCTGGCCGGAATGCTCCTGATGCTGCTTGAGATCATAGTTGGTACGGTCCGCTACGCCCCACAGCTCACCCCAGCCGAAGGGGAACAGATACTCAAAGTCCGTGGTGGCCTTGGAGTAAAAGGACAGCTCCTCTGCCTCGTGATCCCGCAGACGCAGGTTTTCGTCCCGCACATTCAGGCCCTTAAGCCATTCATGGCAGTAATTACGCCAATACTGGAACCATTCCAAATCTGTATCGGGCTTGCAGAAAAACTCCAGCTCCATCTGCTCGAATTCCCGGATGCGGAAAATAAAGTTACCCGGCGTAATCTCGTTGCGGAAGGATTTGCCCACCTGGCATACGCCGAAAGGCAGCTTCCGGCGGGTTGTGCGCTGAATTGCAGGGAAGTTCACAAAAATGCCCTGAGCCGTCTCAGGACGCAGGTAAACCGCGTTGGCAGTATCCTCAGTAACACCCTGATGCGTCTTGAACATCAGGTTGAATTTGCGAATATCCGTAAAGTCGGTTTTGCCGCATCCCGGGCATGGTACCTGCTTTTCCCGAATATAGGCCACCAAATCCTCGCCGGTCATGGCCTCTACATTCACATCAGTGATGTTGTTTTCCGTATTGTAGGCCTCCACCAGTTTATCGGCCCGGTGACGCATTTTGCATGCCTTGCAGTCAATCAGAGGATCATTGAATGTGGCGACATGGCCGGAGGCCACCCATACTTCCGGGTTCATCAGAATCGCCGCATCAAGCCCCACGTTGTAGGGATTTTCCTGGACAAACTTTTTCCACCAGGCGCGTTTGACATTGTTTTTCATCTCCACGCCCAGAGGACCGTAGTCCCAGCTGTTGGCCAATCCGCCGTAGATCTCGCTGCCAGGGAACACAAATCCCCGGTTTTTACACAGCGCAACGATCTTCTCCATGGTTTTCTGCTTGTTGTTCATGAATATACTTCCTTTTCTCCGCCGCTGGCTGCGGCAGTGGTTTCATACCCGGAAAGGCCCCCTCTCCGGGCGGTTTTTATGCAAAAGGGGAACTGATGTTCCCCTTTTGTCTCTTATTTTCTGTCCTTTTCGTAGGACACAATCACCCGGCGATTCGGCTCGGTCCCGGTGGAGAAGGTCGTCACATGCTCCACATCCTGCAGCGCCGTATGGATGATGTGCCGTTCATAGGCGTTCATCGGCTCCAGCGTCACGCTGCGGCGGTATTTCACGACCTTGCCAGCGACTTTTTGAGCAAGGTGCTCCAGGCTCTGTTCCCGCTTGGCACGGTAGTTCTCCGTATCCAGCTGGATACGAACCCGTCCAGCACCGCTGCGGTTGACGCAGTAACTGGTCAACTGCTGAATGGCGTCCAGCGTCTCTCCCCGGCGGCCGATGATCTGACCCATGCTGCCGCCTTCCAGGACAACCTGATACCGTCCCTTTTCCGGCAAATACACCCGGATCGCAGCCTGAACATCCATCTTCTCCAGCAGACCGGATAAAAATTCCCGGATCGCAGCGGCCTTCTCGTCATTGACTTCTTCTCCGGACTGCTCAGTTTCTACAACAACTGCCTCTGTTTTGTCCGGCGTTTCCTTTTTCACAGGCGCGGGCTTTTCCGGTACAGCAGGTGCTTTCTCTTTAACAGGGACCTGCGGTTTAACAGCTTTGGGAGCTTCAGGTGCTTTTTTCTCTAAAACCGGATGCTCTTCCTCGGCTGGACCGTATGTGACTATCACTTTGGCGGGCGTACTGCCAATCCTCAGAAAACCACTTTTGGCACGCTC
>QKDF01000055.1 GCA_003245395.1 Clostridia bacterium | reverse complement strand
TCACCTTATATGTTCTATTTCTCCAGCGACGACATTGAGATGGCCGGCGCGTCGCCCGAGACACTGGTAAAGCTGGAGGACGGCGTACTGCACACCTTCCCTCTGGCGGGCACCCGGCCACGGGGAAAAGACGACGCAGAAGATCAGGCGCTGGAAGCCGAGCTGCTGGCGGATGAGAAGGAGCGGGCCGAACACAACATGCTGGTGGATCTGGGCCGCAACGACATCGGGAAGATCAGCCGCATCGGGACGGTGGAAGTGGAGAAATATATGTCCGTCGAACGGTTTTCCCATGTGATGCATATCGGTTCCACGGTGCGGGGTATTTTGCGGGAGGACAAAGATGCCGTGGATGCGGTGGACGCGATTTTACCTGCCGGAACGCTGTCCGGCGCCCCCAAGCTGCGGGCCTGCCAGATCATCGACGAGCTGGAGAACAACAAACGGGGAATTTACGGCGGGGCCATCGGCTATCTGGACTTCACCGGGAACCTGGATACCTGCATCGCCATCCGTCTGGCCTTTGCGAAAAACGGCCATGTCTTTGTCCGGTCGGGCGCGGGCATTGTGGCCGACAGCGTGCCGGAGAACGAATACCGGGAATGCATCAATAAGGCCGGCGCTGTCATGGATGCGCTGAAAGCTGCGGAAGGAGGGCTGGAGAAATGATTCTTCTGATCGACAATTACGATAGTTTTTCTTACAACCTCTATCAGCTGGTGGGAACCTTTGACCCGGATATCCGGGTGGTGCGCAACGACGAGCTGACGGTCGCGGAAATTGCGGAGCTTAAGCCACGGGCCATCATCCTCTCTCCGGGTCCCGGCCGCCCGGCAGATGCCGGTGTATGTGAGGAAGTCGTCAGGGAACTGGGCGGACAGATTCCGATTCTGGGCGTGTGTCTGGGGCATCAGGCCATCTGCGAGGTGTATGGGGCCACGGTTTCCTACGCCAAGGAGCTGATGCATGGCAAGACATCTCAGGCTCGGCTGGATCGGGAGAGCCCCCTGTTTCGCGGGATGTCCGAGGAGATTCAGGTGGCGCGCTACCACTCTCTTGCCGCCGTGCGGGAGACCATGCCGCCGGAACTGAACGTAATTGCCCAGACCGCCGACGGCGAGGTCATGGCTGTTCAGCATACGAAGTTTCCGGTTTACGGCGTACAGTTTCATCCCGAGTCCGTGCTGACGCCGGACGGACATTCCATCATTGAGAACTTTTTAAACATTTGATATAGGAGGAATTCAGTAATGATTAAGGAAGCGATTATCGCCCTGGCGGCGAAAAAAGATCTGACCGCAGAGGAAGCCCGCGGAGTCATGGATGAGATCATGAGCGGCGAGGCCACTCCCGTACAGATGAGCGCCTATCTGACCGCGCTGAGCCTGAAGGGTGAGACCATTGATGAAATCACCGGTTCCGCCGCGGGAATGCGGGCCCACTGCATCAAACTGCTGCATAATGTGGATGCGCTGGAGATCGTGGGTACCGGAGGCGATCACTCCAACTCCTTCAACATTTCCACCACCGCGGCTATGGTCATCGCGGCAGGCGGCGTACCTGTGGCCAAGCACGGCAACCGTGCGGCGTCCTCCAAGTGCGGAGCGGCCGACGTGCTGGAGGCGCTGGGTGTTAAGATCACCATTCCGCCGGAGAAGAGTGCCAAGCTGCTGACGGATATTCAGATCTGCTTCCTCTTTGCACAGAATTACCACATTGCCATGAAGTATGTGGCCCCCATCCGCCGGGAGCTGGGTATCCGCACGGTGTTCAACATCCTGGGGCCGCTGTCCAATCCTGCCGGGGCAAACATGGAGCTGATGGGCGTCTACGACGAATCGCTGGTGGAGCCGCTGGCCCGGGTGATGAGCAATCTGGGCGTGAAGCGGGGAATGGTGGTGTTCGGACAGGACGGCCTGGATGAGATCTCTATGTCCGCGCCCACCTCGGTATGTGAGGTGAAGGAGGGGGCCTTCCGCTCCTACACTTTGACCCCTGAGCAGTTCGGTTTTGTGCGCTGTGACAAGTCCGATCTGGTGGGCGGTTCTCCGGAGGAGAACGCAGCCATCACCCGTTCCATCCTGTCGGGGAAGGAACAGGGCCCCAAACGTCAGGCGGTACTTCTTAACGCCGGTGCGGCGCTGTATCTGGCCGGTAAGACCGCCAATATCGAGGGCGGCGTGGCCATGGCCGCCTCTCTGGTGGACAGTGGCGCCGCACTGCGCAAGCTGGAGGAGTTCATCGCCCGCTCCAACGAGGATTGAATATGATTTTGGACCAACTGGCGGCTCATGCACGGGAACGTGTGACGGCGGACAAGCGGCTTGTACCACCGGCGGAACTGCGGGAGCGGGCATCGTCTCTGCCCCGTGGGGATTTCCGGTTTGAGTCCGCCTTGCGGACGCCGGAACTGTCCGTCATCTGCGAGGTGAAGCGGGCGTCTCCTTCCAAGGGAATCATCGACCCGGTGTTTGACTATGCCGCCATCGCGCGGGATTATCAGGCTGCCGGAGCGGACTGTGTCTCCTGCCTGACAGAGCCGAAATGGTTTCTTGGGTCTGACGAGATTTTTGCACAGGTGCGGCAGATCGTCACCTGCCCTATGATCCGCAAGGATTTTACCGTGGATGACTATCAGATTGACCAGGCGAAGACCATGGGCGCCGATGCGGTGCTGCTGATCTGTGCCATTTCGGATGCGAATACGCTGGCGCGGTATTTGACGCTGTGCGAAGATCTGGGTTTGACCGCTTTGGTCGAAGCCCACGACGCGGCGGAGATCGCCATGGCGGTATCCGCCGGAGCCCGGGTGATCGGTGTGAACAACCGCAACCTGAAAGACTTTACAGTGGACTTGGGCAATGCGGCGCGTATGAGGGATTTGATCCCGCCGGAAGCCGTATTCGTGGCGGAGTCCGGCGTCGCATCTCCTGCCGACGCGGCGGCCCTTCGGGCTGCGGGGGCAGACGCCGTGCTGGTGGGCGAATATCTGATGCGGCAGAGTGACAAGGCGGCGGCCCTGCGGGCCCTGAAGGGAAACTGACAGATCCCCGCTGATTGAACTTCCGGTATGGATTGTGGGATGGCGGGGAATAGGAGCTGAGAATATGACGAAAATTAAGATCTGCGGCCTGTCACGCCCCTGTGACATCGCATATGTCAACGAGGCGGTGCCGGACTATTGCGGATTCATCATCAACTTCCCCAAAAGCCGCCGGAACGTGACGCCGGAGCAGGTACGCGCCCTGCGCAGAGACCTGACGGAGGGAATTGCGCCCGTTGGCGTGTTCGTGGACCGTCCGACGGAAGAAATTGCGGAGCTGCTCAATGACGGAACCCTTGCAGCCGCACAGCTTCACGGCCATGAGGACGAGGCGTATCTCGCAGCTCTGCGGAAGCTGACGAGCGGCATGATCGTACAGGCATTTCAGGTGCGCACACCCGCAGATGCCCTTCGGGCGGAGAGCAGCAGCGCGGATTTTATCCTGCTTGACAGCGGGCAGGGCAGCGGAGAGACCTTCGACTGGTCGATTTTGCGGGAAGTCCGGCGACCCTATTTTCTGGCCGGCGGACTGACTCCCAACAATATCCCCGCCGCCGCTGCGCAGTGTCGGCCCTACGCCGTGGATTTGAGTTCCGGTGTGGAGACGGATGGTTTCAAGGATCGGAAAAAGATTTTGGCGGCGGTGGCCGCCGCAAAAGGAAAGGACTGAGCGCCATGTCAAACGGACGTTTCGGTATCCACGGCGGACAGTATATCCCCGAGACGCTGATGAATGCCGTGCTGGAATTGGAAGAGGCATACAACCACTATAAAAACGACCCGGAGTTCAACCGGGAGCTGACGGAGCTGCTCAACGAATACGCCGGCAGGCCGTCCCGGCTCTACTATGCCCGGCGGATGACAGCGGATCTGGGCGGAGCAAAGATCTATCTCAAACGGGAGGATCTGAACCACACCGGCGCCCATAAGATCAACAATGTGCTGGGCCAGGTGCTGCTGGCGAAAAAGATGGGCAAGACCCGCGTGATTGCCGAGACCGGCGCGGGTCAGCACGGCGTGGCCACCGCAACGGCGGCGGCGCTCATGGACATGGAGTGCGAGGTGTTCATGGGCAAAGAGGACACGGAGCGTCAGGCGCTCAACGTCTATCGGATGCGCCTGCTGGGCGCACAGGTTCATGCCGTCACCTCCGGCACCGCCACCCTTAAGGACGCGGTCAGCGAGACCATGCGGGAATGGACCAACCGGATCGCCGATACCCACTATGTGCTTGGCTCCTGCATGGGCCCCCATCCGTTTCCCACCATCGTGCGGGATTTCCAGTCAGTGATCTCGAAGGAGATCAAAGAGCAGATGCTGGAGAAGGAAGGCCGTTTGCCGGATGCCGTACTGGCCTGTGTGGGCGGCGGCTCCAACGCCATCGGGGCGTTTTACAACTTCATCGGCGATCCCTCCGTTCGCCTGATCGGCTGCGAGGCCGCCGGCCGGGGCGTGAAGACTCCAGAGACCGCCGCCACCATCGCCACAGGAAGCCTGGGAATTTTCCACGGTATGAAGTCCTATTTCTGCCAGGATCAGTACGGGCAGATCGCTCCGGTGTACTCGATTTCCGCCGGTTTGGACTATCCCGGCATTGGGCCGGAGCACGCCTGGCTCCACGACACAGGGCGGGCGGAGTATGTGGCGATCACCGATGACGAGGCGGTAAACGCCTTTGAGTATCTCTCCCGCACCGAGGGAATCATCCCGGCCATTGAGAGCGCCCACGCCGTGGCCTATGCCATGACTCTGGCACCGCAGATGGGGAAGGACAAAATTCTGGTCATCAACATTTCCGGACGGGGCGACAAGGACTGTGTCGCCATTGCCCGGTACAGAGGGGAGGATCTCCATGAGTAATATTGCAAAGGCGTTTGAAAAGGGAAAGGTCTTTATTCCCTTTGTCACCTGCGGCGATCCGGACCTGGAGACTACCGCCGCCGTAGTCCGGGCCATGGCGGCCGCCGGGGCGGACCTTATTGAGCTGGGCATTCCTTTCTCCGACCCCACCGCCGAGGGTCCTGTGATTCAGGAGGCCAACGTCCGGGCGCTGTCCGGCGGTGTGACCACGGATAAAATCTTCGATCTGGTGCGAGATCTGCGCCGGGATGTCACGGTGCCCATGGTGTTTATGACCTATGCCAATGTGGTATTTTCCTACGGATCGGAGCGATTCATCTCTACCGCGGCGGAGATCGGCATGGATGGACTGATTCTGCCGGATCTTCCCTTTGAGGAGAAGAAAGAGTTTGCCCCCCTGTGCGCGCAGTACGGGCTGGATCTGGTTTCCTTGATTGCTCCGACATCAGAGGGCAGAATTTCCATGATCGCCAAAGAGGCACAGGGCTTTGTGTACTGTGTGTCCTCTATGGGCGTCACCGGTGTACGGGGCAGCATTACCACGGACGTAGGGGCCATGGTGCGGCTGGTGAAGGCTGCCAACCCCGGCATTCCCTGCGCCGTGGGGTTCGGTATTTCCACGCCGGAGCAGGCGGCTGCCATGACCCGGGTATCAGACGGCGCTATCGTGGGCAGTGCGATTGTCAAGCTCTGCGCCCAATATGGGCGAGAGAGCGCACCCCATGTGGCGGAATACGTACGGCAGATGAAAGCGGCTGTGAGCGCTGTAAATTCCTGAGCTGTTTTGCATTAAGCGGAAAATCAAACGCCGCTCCCGGATATAAATTCCGGGAGCGGCGTTTGCATTGAGAGCACAATAAAAAGGAGCCCGATGCCAATGGCATCGGGCTCCTTTTGAAAACAGGGAAACGGATACAATCAACGCTTGGAGAACTGGGGAGCGCGACGGGCGGCCTTCAGACCGTACTTCTTACGTTCCTTCATTCTGGGGTCGCGGGTCAGGAAGCCGGCAGCTTTGAGGATGGGACGATAATCCTCGCTGGCCAACAACAGGGCACGGGCGACGCCGTGGCGCAGAGCGCCGGCCTGGCCGGAGACGCCGCCGCCGGTGACGGTAGCAACGATGTCCATCTTACCCACATTTCCGGTGGACTCCAGAGGCTGGCGGACCACCATCTTCAGGGTGTCCAGACCGAAATAGTCGTCGATGCTGCGGCCATTGATGGTAATGGAGCCGGTGCCGTTGGGGAACAGGTGAACGCGGGCGACAGAGGACTTTCTGCGGCCGGTGCCGTACAGGTACGGCTTCTTAGACTGATACATTCTCTACTTCCTCCTTATTCCGCGTCGGGAGCGACAGGCTTCTGGGCCTGCTGCTCATAGTTCGCATCGGCATAGATGTGCAGGCGGCTCAGGGCACTGCGGCCGACGGTGTTCTTAGGCAGCATGCCGCGCACGGCGACCCGCATGGCGAGTTCGGGCTTTTCCTGCATCAGGATGCGGTAAGGGGTTTCCTTCAGACCGCCGATCCAGCCGGAGTGGGTCCGGTAGATCTTCTGCACGCCCTTGTTGCCGGTCAGGACGGCCTTGCGGGCATTGATGACGACGACAAAGTCGCCGCAGTCGGCGTTGGGGGTAAAGGTGGGCTTGGTCTTGCCGCGCAGCAGATCCGCAGCCTGAACAGCCGTCTTGCCCAGGGGCTTGCCGGCGGCATCCAGGATGTACCACTTACGCTCAATATTGCCCTTGTTTGCCATAAAAGTGGACATATTGTTTCCTCCGTATATGATTCTTGATTTTCTTTACAAACCAGAAGGTTCAAGGTAAAATCAGAGCAGTCTTATTTATATCACCCCGATAGTGGAAAGTCAATACGAATTTCATTTAGCTTTGGAATAACTCTTGATTTCTTGATGTTTCTTCAAATATCTCTTGAATGCTAACTTTTGATTTTCACTTTTTATCAAAAAAGCAGGGACGGAGTACCGTCCCCGCCACTGCGGGAAAGCTATGTAACCTCACAAAATCCACTGCACCAGGAGCAGCAGCACAAAACCCGGGAGTCCCAGCACTCCGACCACCAGGGCGTTCCACAGGTTCATACCCAGCTGGATGCCGGTATAGGGAGCTGTCACGCCCACCAGATACAAGGCGAAGAATCCCAGCAGGGTGTTGAGCAGCAGCTTAAACGCCACGCGCAGTGGTGTTTTGAAAATACGGATAAGGGCTGCCAGCAACAAAACGGCCAGCAGCCCCACCAGAATCTTGTGATTCAGGTCCATGTGGCAGCCTCCTCGGTTTTGACCGCCGCCTTGTCGGGGCAGCGCTCCTTGATCGCGCGTATGAGATAATTGCACCGCGCTTTCGCGGCGCTGATTTCGTAAACACAGGATTCCACCAATTCGGGGTCCGTAACCAGATCGAACTTCCGGTAGGCCAGAGACAGCTGCCCCTGAGCAGAGCGAAGCTCATTTTGCAGGGCTTGCAGCGTCGTGTCCTGGACAGGACGTTTTGGAAAGAGAGTAGCTTTCATAGAACTCCTCCTTGTACTACTATTTGTACGGAGAGTTTGGACAATTATTCCAGTTTCTATGCAGCCGAACGAAAAGATTGGAGGAAATTTATGGGACATGAGGTTTGGATGCGCCGGGCACTGGAGCTGGCGCGGGAAGCCGCTGCCGCCGGGGAGGTGCCCGTGGGCTGCGTGGTGGTGCGAAACGGGCAGATTGTGGGTGAAGGCCGCAACCGCAGAGAAGAATGTCAGTCCACCGCATCCCATGCGGAGATGGAGGCCATTGCACAAGCCAATCAGACCTGCGGCAGCTGGCGTCTGGATGACTGCGCGCTGTATGTGACGCTGGAGCCATGTCCCATGTGCGCCGGCGCGATTCTCAACGCCCGCATTCCACAGGTGTTTTACGGAGCCAGGGACAGTGTCTTTGGCGCCTGCGGAGGCGTACTGAATCTGTTTATGGAGGAGTTTCCCAATCCGCCGGCTCTGACAGGCGGGATTCTGGAGGAGGAGTGCCGGGAGGTGCTGAGAGCATTTTTCGGAACTCTGCGCGCCGGTGCACCGGAACCGGAACAAAACGCATGAACGCACGATTTGTGCCCGGATGGGAAGTTTCAAATAAGACAGGCAATTGAATGTGATTTAAGACTTTTGTAACAACTTCTGCTGGTTTTATTAACAGCAGTCCGGTATTGTAATAATTGCAAGAGACAAAAACTTCTTTTCATCCAATCTTCCAAGGGAAACGGGCCAGCCGACAGGCTGGCCCGTTTCTCTTATTTGCATCCCGCAGGGAAGACCGGCGGAGAATGTTTAGGGGAGATGCGTGTGGGTGGGAGCACTTCGCAGAAGGCTTAAAAAGATAATTAGCACCAGAGCCATTCCGCACAGGAACAGAAGCTCCGAGACGGAAGCTGTATCCGCGGCTGCCGTCATGCACAAAATAACCGCCATTGCTCCGTACCAGATGAACCGGCGGGGCGCTCCGTCCGAATAGACGAAGGAAGCGAAGCGGAAAAAAGTCAGAATCAGCAGGATCAGAGCCAGCAATCCGGGATAGTAAGCCATCAGAATCGGATTGACCGAGCTGATCCGATAGGAGATCACCAGCCGTACGACCAGCGCCACCACGGGAATCAGCAGCAGTTCATCCTGCAGGGTTCCGTCCTGCCGTTTTCCGGATGTCCGCAGTGCGAATGCGGATGGCGCGAGGCAGAGGCCGCATAAGACGGAAGTCAGGCCGGGAATGAACCGGATGCGGCTTGGAAGACCGGCCCAGGCCCCTGCTGCGGACAGTGCGCCGGTCAGAAACCCGCTTTGCCCCGTGAGTACCGAGGGGGAGAGCAGGGCCGCAAAAATATCCAGAAATCCGGACATCAGGATGGCCAGAAGGCCACAGGAAAAAACTGCGATGGCAGCAGTACCGGCAGATGGAAAAACGCCCCGGAAGGGAGCGGATGGATCGCCCGAGGGCAGTCCCCGTACCCACCAGAGCAGTCCAAGCGCCCATGCGGCCAGCAAAATGGGCAGAGCCAGAGCGCAGACATTGCCCGGAATGGGAAGACCGGTCGATGGATCGAACCCTGTGCGGTTTTGACACAGGCGCAGAAAAAAGGCCGCCCCGCCGCCTGCAATCGTCAGGACGGGAAGCACCGCTTGCTTATTCATGGTTGTCAAATCCTCCGCGCATGGTTTAAAAAGATGAACACAGTATAACATGGGCGGGGTGATTTGTCTATTCCAAGGTCTTGTGATAAAATGATCCTCCGTGCGGAATTCCTACGCCGGAAGGATGCAAGAATTCAACGTGTCCCGCATAAGTTTTGACAAGGGCCCGTCCCATTGTCAAAACGAAAGAGAGGAATCCATCGATTTATGAAACGATATCTGAGTGTGTCTATCATTCTGCTGTGCATTCTGTTCCTGCTGCCTCTGGCCACGGTTGTAACCCATGTGGTGCAAAAGGTGCAGACACAGCAGCCCTCGTCTGCGGAGGAACCGGCGCAGATCGAACTGCTGCCTCACGGAGAGACGGACAATTCCTATACCGTCCGCGTGCTGGAAGGGGATACGGTGAAGGAGATGTCCATGGCGGAATATCTTCAGGGCGTGGTGCGCGCGGAGATGCCCGCCTCCTTTGAACAGCAGGCTCTCTGTGCGCAGGCGGTGGCCGCACGTACCTATACGCTGTATAAGATTGCCACAGGGGGGAACCATGCCGGCATTGCCGATGTGTGCACCGACCCCAAGTGCTGTCAGGCGTATCTGGACAAAGAGGCTGCTGAGAAAAACTGGGGGGACAACGCCGCCAATTATGAGGCGAAAATTGAAAACGCCGTCTCCATGACAGACGGGGAGACGATCCTGTACAACGGGGCGCCCATTCTGGCGGTCTTTCATTCATCTTCGGCGGGGCAGACCAAAAGCGCGGGAGAAGTGTGGACCAATGATTTGCCCTACCTGCAGAGCGTTTCCAGCCCGGAGGGGGCAACTGTGCCTAACTATTACAGCAGAGTGGAGTTCACCTCCGAGGAATTTAAGAAGCTGTTTCTGGCCGCCCACCCGGAGGCGGATCTGTCAGGGGACATGAGCGGCTGGATTCAGGACCGGGAACTGGCCGAAGGCAGTAGTGTCGACCACATTACGGTGGGAGGCATCCGCGTGCGGGGAACGGAGATAAGGTCCATTTTCTCGCTGCGCTCTGCCTCGTTCGACACACAGGCGCAGGATGGAAAAATTGTGTTTTTCGTCACCGGATACGGTCACGGCGTCGGCATGAGCCAGTACGGCGCGCAGCAGATGGCAAAGGACGGAGATACCTGGCAGGATATTGTAACACATTATTATACCGGCGTTACCGTGGCGGTCTACACACCGGAGCAGCTCACCTAACCGCTTTACAAACGGTTTGAAACTGTGATAAAATGACCATAAATATGTCGTTTTACGCAGACGCGCTGCCGCAGGACATATGCGATCCGGATAAGGAGGGGTGGGGAGTTGAAAAAGCATGGACTGGCGCTGCTGCTGGCATGCGCGATGCTGCTGACAGTGATCCCGGGGCCCGCCGCCGCGGCGGATACGGTTTATTTTACCGCCGTGAACGAGCGGATTCTGGATTTGTCCGACAGCACCATGCCCTTCTGGTCCGGCGGATATCTCTACGTTCCGGCCACGGTATTTGCCGAGCTGGGGATCAATTACTCCCATAATACGCTCAATCAGCGGGCGGTTCTGTATGTTTCCGGGAAAGCGCTGATTTTCTATCTGGGGCAGAATTATACTTTGGATGAGCAGGGCAATGGTTACGGATATACAGCCATTGTTCGCAGCGGTGTGGTGTTTGTGCCGGTCTCGCCGGTGTCCTATTATTTCGGACTGACATATACCAACAACAAGGTGGCCCACGGGTACCTGATCCGCATCCGCAACAGCGACGCGGTGCTCTCTGACACGGTGTTTACCGATGCGGCCGCTTATCAGATGGAGTCCCGCTATACACAGTATCAAAAGAGCCTGGCTGTTTCAGAAGGATCGGGATCGGAAGAGACCGGGCAGGAGTCCTCCAATACGCCCTCCACACCCCAGCCTGCGGATGGCAAGTCCGTCTATCTCTGTCTGAAGGCATCGGATGCGGAGACGGCGGCGGACTGGGTGAGCGCTCTGGATGCGTACCATATGCAGGCGACGCTGTATTTTACGGAGGAGGCCCTTTCCCGAAGCGGAGATCTGCTGCGGAAGATGGCGGCGGACGGATATGGTATCGGATTTGTGTATACTGCGGGTGGCGACTCTGCGGCAGAACAGCTGGAGAGGATGAACCGCACCCTGTTTGAAGCTGCCGGCGTCAAGACCCGGCTTGTGTTTCTTCAAAGCGGGGACGAAGCCCCGGTCACCGAGGCGGGTTTCTGCCTGCTGGCTCCTGACTTGGATCGGTCGGCGTTTGGATTGACCACTGCCAATGGGGCCACAACGCTGCTTAAGCGTGTCACCGCACACCGGGGAAGCGCGGTGGTCTGGCTGGGAGAGGATGTTTCTGCCAGTGGTCTGCGGGCATTTCTCTCCGCTGCTGAAAGTGCGCAGGACAGCTGTTTGGCGATGACGGAGACGACTGGCCTGTGAGCAGTCGGCCCAATCACATGCGGATGGATGCTACTTTTACAAAAAATTCAAGTATTTTTGAAAAAAATGTATATAATGGCAGTATAAGCTGATAATTTTGGAGGCAGAACTATGGCGCGAAACATATTGGTTGTGGAGGACGATCACAACATCTCTGAGCTCATTCATATGTATCTGGTGAAGGAGGGCTTCGATGTCCGGATTGCCTCCGACGGGGGAAAAGCGGTGGAAGAATTCCAGAAATCCGTCCCCGACCTGGTTTTGCTGGATATCATGCTTCCCGTTATGGACGGATGGGCGGTATGTGCTAAAATCCGGGAGACATCCAAGGTTCCCATCATCATGCTTACCGCAAAAAGCGAAGTGTTTGACCGCATTCAGGGCTTGGAGATGGGCGCGGACGACTACATTGTCAAGCCGTTTGAGATGAAGGAGCTGCTGGCTCGGATCAATGCCGTACTGCGCCGAACCGAGATTCCCAACGACACCACGAAAAAGCTGACGTTTGACAAGCTGGTGATCAATCTTGACTCTTACGAGCTGATCGTGGACGGAAAGAAGATCGATACGCCGCCCAAGGAACTGGAGCTGCTTTATCACCTGGCCTCGACGCCCAACCGGGTCTATACCCGCAACCAGCTGTTGGACGAGGTGTGGGGATTCGACTATTTCGGCGACAGCCGCACGGTGGACGTCC
>QKDF01000312.1 GCA_003245395.1 Clostridia bacterium | reverse complement strand
AATTTTAAAAAGATAGTCCATGGATTGTTCGGGCCGGTACTTTTATAATATAAGTATCCGGGCGGGACATCCGTCCAAATACGAGGAGGAAAAAAGGGTATGAAAATGAAGAAGTTTCTTTCCATCGTCTTTGCTGCTGCAATTGCTCTCAACTTAGCAGCCTGCGGTTCTTCCACCACCCCTGCCGCCTCCGCCGGCTCCGGCAGCGCCGGCTCCAGCGGCAGTGCAAGTTCCAGCGACAACCTGATTGTGGTTGGCTTCTCCCAGGTCGGCGCCGAGTCCGACTGGCGCACGGCCAATACCAAGTCCATGCAGGATACCTTCACAGAGGACAAGGGCTATAAGCTGATCTTCGATGACGCCCAGCAAAAGCAGGAGAATCAGATTACCGCCATCCGCAACTTCATCCAGCAGGAAGTGGATTACATCGTTCTGGCCCCCGTTACCGAGACCGGCTGGGACACCGTGCTGAAGGAAGCCAAGGACGCCGGCATCCCCGTCATCATCGTGGATCGTATGATCGATGTCTCTGACGACAGCCTGTACACCGCATGGGTCGGCTCCAACTTCCGCAGTGAGGGCGACGAGGCCGTCGCGTGGATGGAATCCAACCTGTCCTCTACCGATCCCGTCAACATCGTACATATTCAGGGCACCATCGGCTCCTCCGCACAGATTGGCCGTTCCGAGGCTCTGGTAGACGGCGCCGCCAAGCACAGCAACTGGAACATCATCGCTCAGCAGAGCGGCGAGTTCACCCAGGCTAAGGGCCAGGAAGTTATGGAGAGCGTCCTCAAGCAGTACAGCGACATTGACGTTGTCTATTGCGAGAACGATAACGAAGCCTTCGGCGCCATCGACGCCATCGAGGCCGCCGGCAAGACCTGCGGCGTCAACGGCGACATCAAGGTCATCTCCTTCGACGCCACCCATGCCGGTCTGACTCAGACCCTCGCCGGCAAGATCAACTACGACGTGGAGTGCAATCCTCTGCACGGTCCGCGTGTGGAAGCCATCATTCAGGATCTGGAAGCCGGCAAGACCCCCGAGAAGCTGGCTTATGTGGACGAGAACGCGTTTGACGCTACTACCATTACGCAGGCTATCATCGATGCCCGTGCGTATTAATCCGAACTGAACATTCTGTTATAAGCGTTGACTGTATTTAGGCGCGGCGTGGTGCTGAGAATCCGGGAATTCTCTCCGGAGGCCGCATCACGCCCCGTCTTTTCATTCTCATGGTTACTGGAAAGCGGGTGAAGTCAGAGATGGAAAATGAAATGGTGCTGACGATGCGGGGAATCTGCAAATCGTTCCCCGGTGTCAATGCGCTTCAGAACGTGGATTTTTCCCTTCGCAAGGGTGAGATTCACGCCCTGATGGGAGAAAACGGCGCGGGAAAATCCACGCTGATCAAGGTGCTGACGGGAGTATACGAGCTGGACGGGGGCGAAATCCGCCTGGACGGAAAGCCCGTGGCAATCCATACGCCCCAGGAGGCACAAAAGTACGGCATCAGCACGGTGTATCAGGAAATCAGCTTGTGCCCGAACCTGACGGTGGCGGAAAACCTGTTTTTGGGACGGGAGCCCCGCCGGGTCGGACTGATCGATTGGAAGACCATGAACCGACGGGCTGCGGAGCTGCTCTTAAGCCTGGACATCCATGTGCCCCCCACTCGGCAGCTGGATGACTGCTCCATTGCCATTCAGCAGATGGTGGCAATCGCCCGCGCGGTGGATATGCAGTGCCGGGTACTGATTCTCGACGAGCCCACCTCCTCTCTGGACGACGACGAGGTGGCAAAGCTCTTCAGCCTGATGACCCGGCTCAAGGAGCAGGGCGTGGCCTCGATCTTCGTGACCCATTTCCTTGAGCAGGTCTACGCCGTGACCGATCGGATCACCGTGCTGCGCAACGGTGAATTGGTGGGCGAATATGCGACAGCCGAGTTGCCCCGGGTACAGCTGGTGGCCAAGATGATGGGCAAGGACTTCGATGATCTGGCCGACATCAAAAGCGCCCACGCGGGCAAAGAATCCAATGAACACGTCGTTTTGGAAGCCAAAGATCTTGGTCACCGCGGCACGATCAAGCCCTTTGACCTGACCGTGAGCAAGGGCGAGGTCATCGGCTTCACGGGTCTGCTGGGTTCGGGCCGCAGCGAGCTGGTTCGGACGATCTATGGCGCGGACAAGGCCGATTCCGGAGAGCTGGATGTGGCCGGAAAGCCCGTGAAAATCAACACGCCTCTGGATGCCATGAAGAAGGGCCTGGCCTATCTGCCCGAAGACCGCAAACGGGACGGCATCATCGCCGACCTGTCCGTGCGGGAGAACATCATCATCGCGCTCCAGGCCAAGCGTGGCATGTTCCGTCTGATGAGCCGCAAGGAGATGGAGCAGTTCGCCGACCACTACATCGAGCTGCTGCAGATTAAGACGCCCACCCGGGAAACGCCCATCCGCAGTTTGTCCGGCGGAAACCAGCAAAAGGTCATCATTGGCCGGTGGCTGCTGACCAATCCGGACTTCCTGATTCTGGACGAACCCACCCGAGGCATCGATATCGGCACCAAGACGGAGATTCAGAAGTTGGTTCTGGATCTGGCGGACGATGGAATGAGCGTGGCGTTTATCTCCTCGGAAATTGAAGAAATGCTGCGTACCTGCTCCCGGATGGCCGTCCTGCGGGATGGCAAGAAGGTCGGGGAGCTCTCCGGTGAGCAGCTGACACAGGAAACCATTATGCAGACCATTGCGGGAGGTGAGCGCAGCCATGCCGACGAAAATTGAAAGCAAGGATCCCCAGGTGAAAAAAGTTTTCAACTGGAAGCAGCTGACAAGGCACCAGCTGTTCCTCCCCCTCGTATGCCTGATCGTGGTGTTGATGATCAACGTCATCAAGACGCCCACCTTCTTTAAAGTCAGCATCAACGACGGAGTACTCTACGGCTACGTCATCGATGTGATCAACCGTGCATCCGAGCTGGTGATTCTGGCGGTGGGCATGACACTGGTCACCGCGGCCTCCGCCGGACAGGATATCAGCGTGGGCGCCGTAATGGCGGTCGCCGCCGCGGTGTGCTGCCAGATTCTCTCCGGGGGGCAGGTTTCCACCAATGAATTTCAGAATCCCCTGATTCTGGCGGTGCTGGCGGCGCTGTTGGCCGCGGGGCTGTGCGGTGCGTTCAACGGCTTCCTGGTGGCCAAGATGCACATTCAGCCCATGGTTGCCACTCTGATCCTCTACACCGCCGGGCGCGGCATCGCCCAGCTGGTC